>CAUZBA010000117.1:0-8706 GCA_963577635.1 Phycisphaerae bacterium | reverse complement strand
GTGCTCGGGGTCGATCCCCCGCTGCTGACAATAGAACACCTGGTCCTCGCCGATCTTCGAGGTCGACGCCTCGTGCTCCACCTTAGCCGTCGGATTCTTCACCTCGATGTAAGGGAACGTGTGGGCCCCGCAGCGATCGCCGATCAATAGAGAGTCGCACTGCGTGTAGTTGCGGCTGTCGGTGGCCCCGCGCAGCACCTTGACCATGCCGCGATAGGCGTTCTGGCCCTTTCCGGCGCTGATGCCCTTGCTCACGATCGTGCTTCTGGTGTTTTTGCCGATGTGAATCATCTTCGTACCGGTGTCGGCCTGCTGCCGGTTGTTGGTCAGGGCCACGGAGTAGAACTCTCCGACACTGTTGTCGCCCTGAAGGATCACCGACGGATACTTCCACGTGATGGCCGAGCCCGTTTCAACCTGGGTCCAGCTGATGTGCGCGTTTTCGCCGGCGCACTTGCCGCGCTTGGTCACGAAGTTGTAGATACCGCCCCGGCCCTGCTCGTCGCCCGGGTACCAGTTCTGAATCGTCGAGTACTTGATCGTGGCGTCCTTGAGGGCCACGAGCTCGACCACGGCCGCGTGAAGCTGGTGTTCGTCGCGCATCGGCGCCGTGCAACCTTCGAGATAACTGACGTAGGCGCCTTCGTCGGCGACGATGAGCGTCCGCTCGAACTGGCCCGTGTTCTCGGCGTTAATCCGGAAATAGGTGCTCAGCTCCATGGGGCAGCGCACGCCCTTGGGCACGTAGACGAACGAGCCGTCGCTGAATACCGCCGAGTTGAGCGTCGCGAAGAAGTTGTCCGAATAGGGCACGACCGACCCGAGGTACTTTCGGACAAGATCGGGATGCTCCTTCACCGCATCGGAAAACGAGCAGAAGATGATCCCCAGCTCGGTCAGCTTCCCCTTGAACGTCGTCGCGACCGACACCGAGTCAAACACCGCGTCGACCGCGACGCCGGCGAGGCGTTTCTGCTCCAGCAAGGGAATCCCCAGCTTCTCGTAGGTGCGCAGCAATTCGGGGTCCACCTCGTCGAGGCTCTTAGGAGCGTCCCCCTTTTGCTTGGGCGCCGAGTAATAAATCATGTCCTGGTAGTTGATCTTGTCGTACTTGGCGAACTGCCAGTCGGGCTCCGACATGGTCTGCCACTGGCGAAACGAACGCAGGCGCCAGTCGGTGAGCCACTGCGGTTCATCCTTCTTGGCCGAGATCGCGCGAACGACGTCTTCGCTGAGCCCCGGCGGCAGCGACTCCGACTCGATGTCGGTCACCCAGCCGTCCTTGTACTTACGCTGGGCCAGCTTCTCGATCGTCTGCTTCGTTTCGGTCGCGGTCATATCGGTTCCTTCACTGCTGTTTGCGGGTCCGCCGGACTTGAGCCATTGCGGGCCGGCCCCAACATTTCCAGAGGCACGTCGATCTTCGATTCCATCAGGTCGCGGAGCGTGATCCGGCCCAGAAAACTGATCATCAATTCATTCACTCGGCGCGTTCCGGACGTGACCGGGCAGCGATCGATCACCGAGCAGCCCACGCAGGGTTCGTCGCCCTCGTCATCGCAGCATGCCGAAAGACGCACCGGTCCCTCGATCGCCTCGATGACGCGCAGCAGGCCGATCGCTTCCGGCTGCTCGGAAAGGCGATAGCCGCCTCGAACCCCGCGTGACGACAGGACCAGGCCGGCTCGCTGCAGATCCTTAAAGATGTTCATCATCTGAGGCAACGGCAACGTGTACGTTTCGGCGACGGTTCGCGCGCTGACCGGCGGCGCGGACTCGGTTGCGCTCTTCGCCAGCGCCGCGAGGGCCACCAGGGCGTAGTCGGTTTTTCGAGTGAGGCTGAACATGGTCTGGACCTCGGCCGGGAGGCTGCTGCCTGACTGGCCACAATATAGTATAAATTTAGTACTGTATTAACTCCAGATGATATTAATTCTAAGTCTCAATTGCAGCAACCTCATGATCAATCGCCAATAACATCATAACAATATGTCTTATATAACTTTATAAAATACAAGCTCTAGTCGCTGCGTCGTGGGATCCTGATGTATCTATCTGATGTCGATCAGGGATTTCAGCGTAATCATTTTTGGGAACCACCCCAGACCGAGACCCGCACCGCACGAAACGAGCCACCGCGAACGGCTGCGACCTCTCGGCAATCGAACAGCCCATTACGTTGGGGAGGAAAATGGGACAGGTCCAATTTTCCGGAACGGCCCGTAGGGTGCTGCGGACAAATTGGACCTGTCCCCCTTTCCTCCCCAACGCATTAACGATCAAGGAGCTATAATCCGATTGAGTCAGTGCGACCCCCGTGGGCTCTGTGCAGCCCAGCATGCGACTATTTATGGAGATTTGCAATGGCCATTGAGGTGACGGAAACCGCCGCCCGCGAGATCAAGACTATCGCCGGCCAGCAGGAGCTGGACGCGGAAAAAGTCCGCCTTCGCGTCGGCGTCAAGGGGGGCGGCTGCTCGGGCTTCTCATACCTGCTCGACCTGACCGAGAATTCCGAAGACAGCGACGAGTCGTTCGACCAGCACGGGATCAAGGTCATCTGCGACCCCAAGAGCTACCTTTATCTCAACGGCACGACCATCGACTTCAAGGACGAGGTCATGGGCCGCGGCTTCGTCTTCAACAATCCCAACGCCACCAGCTCGTGCGGATGCGGCAGTTCGTTCAGTACCTGACTCCGAGAGCCGGAACCCACAGCAGACCACAAGTCCCATCCCGAACAGGGTTGGGACTTTTTTTCTTCCGTCTCACCGGTCGGGATGGGCGAGCATATCCTCTAAAATGGCTGTCCGGTGAACCATGGTGCCCCGACGCGCAATGGCGGGAGATGGCGGAATCATGCACAACCCAACAAACCTCGAGGACCTGCGAAACAGCGGCTGGACTTCCAGACCCGTCAAGCAGGAGATCCGCGAAAACTTTCTGAACGCTCTGAAGAACGGCGACGAACTGTTCCCCGGCATCATCGGTTACGAGGACACGGTGATTCCAGAGATCAACCTCGCGATGATCGCCGGGCACGACATGCTCTTTCTTGGAGAGAAGGGGCAGGCCAAGAGCCGGCTGATGCGCCAGCTGGTGCGCTTCCTGGACGAGGCGATCCCGTACATCGACGCGCCGCAGTCGCCGGTGCATGACGACCCGTACGACCCGATCACCAAGGCGGGCCGGCAGATGATCGCGACGCGGGATCCGCACGACGTGCCCATCGCCTGGTGGCCGCGCGCCGAGCGTTACGCCGAGCGGTTGGCGCCGGGGACGAAGTTCGCCGACGTGATCGGGGAGATCGACCCGGCGAAGCTCGCCGGCGGTACGAGCATGTCGGCGGAGGATGCGCTGCACTTCGGCCTGATCCCGCGGATGCACCGCGGCATCTTCGCGATGAACGAGGTGCCCGAGCTCGACGAGCAGGTGCAGGTGGGCCTCTTCAACATTCTCGAGGAGCGCGACGTGCAGATCCGGGGGTTCCCGGTGAACTTCGACATCGACGTGCTGATTCTTTTTTCGGCGAACCCGTCGACGTACAACCGCAGCGGCAAGGTGATCCCGCAACTTAAAGATAGAATCGGCTCGACGATCCACACCCACTACCCGCTGGAACGCGACGCCGGGATCGACATCTTGCAACAGGAAGCGGGCGTCGACCTGAACGGCCAGTACCCGGTTCAAGTTCCGCGCTTCATGATCGAGGTGATCGAGCAGATGAGCATCTGTGCCCGGCAGTCGAAATACGTCGATCACGATTCCGGCGTCAGCGCCAGATTCAGCATCGCCAACTATCGGACGATGGTCGCCAGCGCGCGGCACCGTGCCGTCGTGCTCGGGGAGACGCCCGCCGTGCCGCGGATCAGCGACCTGGGCCACCTGCACTCGTCGTCGCTGGGCAAGCTGGAGCTGGACATGATGGGCGGTTCGCAGATGTCCGAGCGCCAGGTGCTGGACGCCATCCTGGCCGAGGCGATCGGCACGGTCTTCGATGAGTATCTCGACAAGCACGGCCTGGATGAGATCGCGGAAGTGTTCGCCAAGGGCGTGAAGATCGAGGTGGGCGACATGCTGCCGATGTCGCACTACGCCGATCGGGTCAAACGGGTCCCCAAGGCGTGGCAGAAGGCGTTCGAGGTGAACCCCAGCGAGCAGGAGGCCGTGCGCGCATCGTGCGTGGAGTTCGTCCTCGCGGGGTTGTACGCCAAGGATCATATTTCGCGATCCCAGCGTCACGGGAGGATCGTGTATGAGCTGTCCTAACCGCCTCGGCGGAATCATTCACACCTACCAGCGGTTCGACCCCACGCGGTTTCCCAGCCCCACGCAGCCGCCGCCCGACATGGTGTCCGGGGCGTTCGAACACATGCTGCACTACGGGCAGATGGACGAGTTCACCGAGGAGCAGCTCGCGAACGCCGTGTACCTCGACCCCAGCCAGATCGCCGGCCTCGGCCCCAGCCTGGACGCCCTGATCCAGATGCTGCTGGAGCGCAAGCGAAAGATCCTGGCAACCTATGAAACCGAGCGTGTGCAGAACCGCGCCGGCCGGCAGGTCCACGACATGGCCGGGCAGCTATCGCCGCCGCGCCGTCTGGCGAAGCGGTTCCGCGACGCGGTCCGCTACGAGCAACTGCACGATCTGGAGAAGATCTGGTACGCCGCCGAAGACGAGCCGGGCCCCTTCGCGCAAGGCCTGCTGCACCTGATCGAGGCGATGGGGTCCAAGTATGAGATCGACGAGCTGGCCGCGAAGTACGAGTTCACCGGCCGCCGCGAACTGAGCATCGAACAGGCGATCGAGGTCAAGCAGGAACTGGAGTTGATCGATCAGCTTCTGCAGCAGCTCGAAGAGGCAAAGCAAACGGCGCAACTCGCCCTGATCGACCTCGAGGCCCTGGCCGAATTCGCCGAGCCGGGCGACATCGATCAGCTCGGCGCCCTGCAGCAGCAGATCCAGGACACGTTGCGCGAGATGGCCGAGCGCCAGGGCCTGGAACGCAGCGAGCAGGGGTACCGATTGACGCCGAAGGCGTACAAGCTCTTTCAGTCAAAGCTTCTCGAACAGATTTTCAGCGAACTCGCGGCGTCGCGCAGCGGCCGTCACCAGGGCGCGATCGTGGGCGAGGGCGCGATCGAATTGCAGAAGACCAAGCCGTACGAATTCGGCGATTCGGTGACGCACATGGATATTCCGTCGTCGATGATCAACGCGATGATCCGCAACGGCCCGGGCCTGCCGGTGCGGATGAAGGGTGAAGACATCGTCATCCACAAGACCCGCAACAACCCGAAGTGCGCCACGGTCGTCCTCATGGACATGAGCGGCTCGATGCGCCACGGGGGTCTCTACATCAACACGAAGCGCATGGCCCTGGCCCTGCAGGGTCTCATTCAAAGCGAGTACGCCGGAGACTATCTGCAGTTTATCGAGATCTACTCGTTCGCCAAACGGCGTCACGCATCGGAGCTGGTCACGTTGATGCCAAAGCCCGTGACCATCTGGGATCCGGTCGTGCGGTTGAAGGCGGACATGAGCGACCCGGACATCAGCGAGGTGATGATCCCCCCGCACTTCACGAACATTCAGCACGGTCTGCAACTGGCCCGCAAGTGCCTCGCGGCCCAGGACACGCCAAATCGGAACATCATCCTGATCACCGACGGCCTGCCCACGGCGCACTTCGAAAAGGAAGTTCTCTACCTGCTCTACCCGCCGCACTCGCGCACCGAGACGGCCACCATGCGCGAGGGGCTGCTCTGCCGACGCGAACAGATCACGATCAACATCTTTCTGCTGGCGAGCTGGAACCAGTCGCGTGAGGACATCCAGTTCGCCCACCGCCTCGCCGAGGCGACCAAGGGACGTGTCTTCTTCACCAGCGGCCGGGACCTGGAACGCTGCGTGGTGTGGGATTACGTCCACCGCCACAAGCAGGTCCTGGGATGAAGTGCATGGCCTGGGCCGCGCCGAACGGGGGAGTTGACAGGACCAACAGGATGGGGCGGGGAGATCTACGGGATGATCTCTTGGTGTTGGTTCGTTCGAACGTGCCTGTTGACATTGGATCTCACGCGATCCCATCCCGTTAATCCTGTAAATCCTGTCAGTTCTCAAACGTTCCGCCAGACATTCAATCTCGTAGTGGACAGGATTTACAGGATGATCTTTTGGAGCTGATCCAGTCCGACACGTGTGCCGGCAATCGACCACCCCCGATCCGATCCTGTGGATCTCCCCGCCCCATCCTGTGATCCTGTCAACTCTTAGAATGCTCGCGTGACTGAAACATGCGTAGCTGTAACCGGCGGGACCGGGTTTCTCGGGAGATACATCGTCAATCGTCTGCTGAGCGACGGTCACACGTGCCGCTGCTGGCACCGGGCGTCGAGCGACCGTGGGGGGTTCATTGGCGACGCACGCGGCATCACGTGGATCGAGGGCGGTCTGCACGAGCCGCAGAGCATTGAGCCGCTGCTCAAGGGCGCCGACGCGGTGGTGCACGCGGGGCTCTACTGGCCACCGCGCGGCCGCGGCCACCGCGGCGGCGACGGGAACATCGTCGACTTTGCGAGGACGAACATCATCGGGACGCTCAGCCTGATCGAGTCCGCACGGGATGCCGCGATCGACCGCTTTGTCTTCATCTCCACCTGCGGTGTGCACGACGTGATCCTCGACGACAGGCCGCTCGACGAAACCCACCCGCTTTGGCCCTTGAGCCACTACGGCGCCTACAAGTCCGCCGTCGAAAAGTTCGTGCACAGCTTCGGCATGCGGCATGCGCCGCCGAAGACCGCGGCGCCGACGCACAAGCACCTGAGCCCAAAGGGCGCCTGGGGCATCTGCGCCCTGCGGCCGGCCGGCATTTACGGTCTGCGGCGTCCCGTTGACCGGGGCAAGTGGTACGGCGTCGTCAGCGACGTTCTGGCCGGCCGGCGCGTTGACGACCCGTCGGGCGGCAAGGAGGTCCACGCCGAAGACGTCGCCGCGGCCGTGTGCCTGCTTCTTGCGGCGCAGACCGACTCGATCGGCGGGCAGAGCTTCAACTGCTGCGACCTCTATGTCTCCGCCCAGGACGTCGCCCGCATCGCCAGTGACCAGACGGGAAGTCGCAGCGACGTCGCCGACACGAATCGGGGACCGAAGAACCGGATCGAAACCGGCAAACTCCAGGCCCTCGGCATGAAGTTCAGCGGGCGACCGCGGCTCGAGCAGTATGTGAGTGAATTGATCGAGGCAATCAGGGATGGGTAGCGCCGCAATCAGTCAACCAGTTAGCAAGTATGTGTCAACGACTAATCGAAGCCCCCTCCCTCGGAGAGTGGGCAAACCCGGGGCACGGTTGGCACGCTCGGGGGGTCAACAACTTTCGGGCTTCCCTCACCCTGGCCCTCTCCCGGAGGGAGAGGGAGTGGAGGCTCAATGGCTTTGGGGCGCCCTCCTTTGTTCGAAGTGACCGAGTTCAGGTCCCCTCCGGTAGGCATCGGGGACGGCAACCGCGAGAAGCTTGCGCCGCACGCTCCCTCCCCCTCCGGGAGAGGGCCGGGGTGAGGGAAGCCCGGGAGTCACCATGGTACCGAGCGTACTACCCATGACTCCGGTCTGTACAGCGAGGGAGGGGTTACGTCTGGAAGCGTAAACCACACTAAGTGCAACATGCGTTAATCAACGACCACTGCTTTATCAAGCAGATCCCTCACATCCTGCGGCAGGTCGAGCTGCAACGCGGTTTCGTGGCCACGGTCCGACATCTTCTTCCACGTCCGACGCAGAATGTTGACCAGCTTTGCCTCTTCATGCCGGCCGGCGAAGTCCGACAGGTACTGTTCCAGAAAGACCAGGCAGATCACGTCCTCCAGGACCTGGCAATCCGAGTCGGCCTTCAGGCGCTGCTTTAGAAGAAGCGAACGGACATGGTCGATCGTCGCCGCGTCGTAGCCGACCTCTTCGAGGATCCGCCCCGCCGTGTCGGCGTGGAATTGCGCTAGATCGCTGCGCCAGCGGCGGTACCCGTCTCGCCCGGCCGGGTAATCGGTCCGCGGTGACTGCCAGCGCTGAATGTGCTGGCACCGTGCCGCGAGCCGAACGGCCTGCGGCGCATCGGGCGCGTACGCTTCAAGACGTTGCGTCATGCGCCGCGCATAAAGCAGTTCCTTCGGCACGTCCACGCCGTCACACTGTTCCACATTGGGATCGCAGCCATTCGCCTCGTCAAAGCGATCGATGGCGGCCCGGAATCGTTTTTCGTCGCTCATGGAGTGTTGAGTTGTTAACTGTTATGACGGTCGCTCCCCCACCCTTCGTCGCTCCGTCGCTCCGTCGCTACGAATGTCATTGACCGATCGCAGGCACGCTGGCGCACTCTAGAGCGGTTCATCCATGACGTAGCGTCCTAAGCTGGCTGCAGCCGCGCCTGACTTTGTCGTGCTGCATCGCCGACCCACTGCGGGGTCGCCTGCTTCGCCCTCCGTGCCAGGCTTGCTTCGCCGACGCTCAAAACGCTACGTCATGAATGAAAACGCTCTAACCGACAGGTCCGGATCGCGCGGACGGCCTCACCCTCCTATATACGACATCTCGATGCGCGGCTGGACGAGCGATTGCGTGGCGCGAATTTCGGAATAGCGGTCGTCGCGGCGCCGCCAGCAGTCGGCGATGATGTCTGAAATCTGCCGATCGGTCGCGGCGCCGCGCAC
>CAUZBA010000116.1:0-8740 GCA_963577635.1 Phycisphaerae bacterium | reverse complement strand
GCGGCGCCGGCATGTGATGAGTCGTTTGAACGAAGCCGATGCAGGAAGGGCGGCGGATGAAGCGATCGAGTAGGGGTAAGAGCAGGAAATCAGAAAAACAGGAAAAAGGAAGTCGGACTACGCTTTCGCTTTTCTGTGTTTCTGCCTTTCTGCCTTTCTGCGTTTCTTAGTTGTTGCACTTCCGTAACCCGATATCCCACCACCCCATCACGCCACTGTCCCCCTGGCCTAGAGCGTTTTCATCCATGACGCAGCGTTTTGAGCGTCGGCGAAGCAAGTCTGGCGCGGAGGGCGAAGCAGGCGACCCCGCCGCGGGTCGTCGATGCAGCACGACAAAGTCAGGCGCGGTTGCAGCCAGCTCAGGACGCTACGTCATGGATGAAAACGCTCTAACGTCCGCGTCGCTACCGCGGGCAGGCCCGTGGCTGCCGTCGCTTTTGACGCCGCGGCTTCGGCTTCCTCAGGGCTTGAGGTGACCACGAACATGGCCGCACCGGATCCGGTGATGTGCGCGGGCAGGTCCAGCGCTTGGTGCAGCTGTTCTCTGTAGTCCCGCAGCCGCGGCTGCACGGCGCATGCGGCGTCTGCCAGGTCATTGAACAGTCCGGATCTCAGGTCCTGGCCCACCAGGGCGCGCACCGCCTCGAGATCCGGTAGCGCTTCGCGGACTTGCGGTTGCGACCGCGCCGCCGTTTTCATCGCATCGAACTGTCGGTACACCTCGGGGGTCGGACATGCCAGCGGCGGAAGGACGAGCACGAGATGGACCGGATCGGTTTGGTCCACCGGTTCGAGGCGATCGCCGCGGCCGCTGACGATCACGGACGGGTGACCCAGGATCGCGTACACAGCGAATCCCACATCACTGCCAAGCTGTTGACCCAGGTGAACCAGTTCGTCGCGGTCGAGTCCCAGATCGAATTGGCGGTCGAGTGCCACCAGCGTGGCGGCTGCGTTGGACGATCCGCCACCCAATCCAGACCCGACCGGTATTCGCTTGTCCAGACGAACTCGCGCCGGCAGCGGTCGTCCCATCCGCCGCTCGAGCAGGGCGTGGGCGCGATAGGCCAAGTCGTCCCCCAACGGCCACGTCACGGTTCCACCAGCCGGGGCATCGGGTTGGAACCTGATGTCGAATCGACTCTGCGCGGCGTCCCAGGCTTCGATGCTCAGGCGATCACCGAATCGCACCGCGACCATCCAGCTTGCGATCGGGTGCAGACCCGACTGATCAGGAGAGCCGACCGAAAGCGCCAGGTTGATCTTTGCAGGGCAGTTCAGCGCAACCGCGTCGTGCCGTGGCATAGAGAGTGGCCAGAACGGCAGGTTAGAGTAAGCACACGTCCTCTGAGGATCCGGTGTCGCCGAGGTCCGACGGCGCTGAGGGGCTGGCTGTGCGGGCGCCGCCGTCGTGCCATGCGTCATGTCCGCCCGGTTTGGCCACGGCTGGTTGCCGGTTGGCGGTCCTGGCCGACGTGGCGGGGCGTGCCTGGGCCTCGGCGGCCGGCAGCGAGGTGTCCGGTGCCCTGGGGGCCGATCGCGGCGCGACCAGGGCGGCCTGAATTTCGGCCCGCTGACCCAACAGCTTCAGCAGCAACCGCACGATGTCGTCGCCGGATCTCCCGAGCATCAGCGAACCGTGCATCATGGCCCAGCAGTCCTGTGCCAGACGGGCGTCGCCCAGTCGACGCGACCAGCCAGCGACGATGTGGCTCACGACCGCGGGAATCCCAGGTGCCGCCGCGTCGGGCCCGACAAGATCCGCCGAAGTTTCGTCGGAGGCGTCAGGCGGACCCTCGTGCTCACCGACGCACGCCAACCAGAACATCAGCCGATACATCTGGGGCGCTGCCTTGGCCCGCAGCACGTAAAGGCGCATGCTCTCGTCGAATGATCCACCGGAATCGATCTTGGTGCCAACGTCCGCCATCTGCCGTTCGCTCATCGCCGTCAAGAGTTCCTGTTTGTCCGTAAAGTATCGGTAGATTGATCCGACGGCGCAATTCAAGCGCCCGGCGATGCGCCGGATGGTCGTGCCCTCGAAGCCGTAGCGTTCGAAACAATGGGCGGTCGCGTCCAGAACCTGGTCGCGATCGAGAGGGGGCATCTGTGGCGATGCGGAATCCGTCATGGCATCCATGCCGAGCGGTGGCCGCTTCCGGGCGAACGAGTAAGTAATAGTGTGGGTCTGAACCTGGTGGCTGTCAAGTCGGGCTGCCGATCTTGCCGCCGTGGCACAGTTTTTCATAGAATCGAGGCGCGATGCGGCCGTATGTCACCTTGTAGATCGGTTTCATCCATGCCGTAACGTACTGGCCAGTGAACCCCGATGGTCATCGGGACCGCGCTGGTGTGCACACTGTCACCGGCTGAGTATCGAAGGCCCCGCCTGGAGTCGCAACACCGCTGGCCTTCGCACGACCGAGTGGAAAAAATCGTCAGAAGTGCGGATTGGGAGCGACCGGGTGGTCCATAATCGTGGCCGGGAAGCTCGAAGGATGGTGGAACGCCAGCTGCGGCGCCGTGGCATCTGCGACGAGGTGGTTCTCGCGGCCATGCTCCACGTGCCGCGGCACCATTTTGTTGCCGCCGACCACATTCGGTCGGCCTACGCCGACAAGGCGCTGCCGACCGCCAAGGGCCAGACCATCAGCCAGCCGTACATGGTGGCGCTGATGACCGAATCGCTGATGGTTCGGGCCGGCCTGAAGATCCTGGAGATCGGAACCGGCAGCGGGTACCAGACGGCTATCCTCGCCCATATCGGGGGCGACGTCCTCAGCGTGGAGCGCAACGGCAGCCTCGCGGAGTCCGCCAGGCTGCGACTGCAGGGCCTGGGTTATGGCGACAGCGTGAAAATCGTCGTCGGCGACGGGACCCGTGGCTGGGAGCAGGAGGCTCCCTTCGATCGAATTCTGGTAACGGCCGGCGCGCCGCGCGTGCCCGGGGCCTATCGCGAACAACTGGTCGATGGCGGAAGGATCGTCATCCCCCTGGGCAACCAAACTGTGCAGCAGTTGACGAGCCTGGAACGCCACGGTGACCAATGGACGCGTAGCGAGAGCACGGCGTGCAGGTTCGTTCCGCTCATAGGTGCCCAGGGGTGGGATGAAGCAAGCGACGCAGCGACGTCACGAGTGGATAGCGAGTGACGGAATGCCTTTTCTTTGTTGCGAGTGATCAATGATATGGCGAGCGCAGCATGCAATAGTCAATTGCTGTTTTCTGTCGGTGGTGGCACGACGTTCGTCGTGCGGGACAATGCTGAGTTCCACCGCTCGACACGGGAGAATTCATTCCGTCACTCGCTCTTCCCTCGTGACGGCGCTCGCCGTCACGGCTCACTCGCTCCGTCGCTTCGTCGCCCTTGCTTTCCAGCGGTGTGTCCTCCACCTGCCAATCGTCTTCCTTGGGCAGCGACGTATCGATGACCTTCTGATCCACGGGGCCGTTGATCTTAGCCTTCTCCTGCTCGAGCCAGACGATGGATTCGTACTGCGAGCGGTCCACGGTTCGGGCCTTCACCGGCAGCAAGGATTCTTTGTCGATCCACAGTTCGACATCTCTCCGGTCGGTTCCGGCTTCCCTGTGCCGGGGTTTCAGATTCAAGTGCACCGTTCCCTGCGGGTCGGTCGGCGCCTGGGGTGTGATCGTGATCTCGTATTGCTTCAGGAGGTCGTCCTTGCGAAGCGGCAACGGGACCAGCAGCGGGCTGTTGCCCATCGACAGAGAATTTTTCGTACTGACCTTGTCGGCGGCCACGAGTTCGCGCCTGAAGAACTGCTTGCGGTCGTACAATCGCTCGACAAGATAGCGACCGTCGAATACATACCATCGATCCTGATCGCTGCGCGCCCTGTTGATCACGACCTTGTCAAAGTGGATCGCGAATTTCGGCGGCGGACCGGCAACGTAGATCAACTTTCCGAATCGGCGCTGCTTGTCGTCCAGGACGATCTGATTGCGGTCGTACCTCAGTGGCGCTTCGAGTGTCTTGACGCTTTCGTGCTTCGCCTCGATGCGCGTCAGCAGATTCTCGACCTCGACGCGAGCGCGGGACGCCGCGGGCTGTGTGGACGCCGGCGCCGTCTCGGCGGGTGACGTCGTCGCCCCAGCGGCAGCGGTCGTCGTACTCGCCGCTTGCGTCGTCGCGGGCTTGGATTCCGGCTGCCCGGGTTCGGCCGGCGCGCAGGTGGCGAAGATTCCCAGCAGCGACAGGAACGGGGCGCAGAAACGCAAGACACTGCGACATTCAATGAAACGGCTGCTCATGTCGTGCGCCTCAAGCCCACCGGGGGCCTCACTTCATGGTTGCGGTATTTCGCCTGCGCCGGGCGAGCCTGTCGCGCGACGAGCGCGGGTCCGTTGAGGATGGCCAGAGCATCATCCATCATCCGGCCTCGGGCACGGACGTGGTGATACTGGCCTGCGGCGCAGAGTCCATTGACCAGCAGCGCCGTGGCGCCGGCGGCGAGGTGAACTTGCGACGACCACCCGAAAGTCACTGCCAAGTCGGCTCCGGCACCGGAAAACATGGCCAGCATCGTGGCCGCCACGGCCGTCATGCACATGAGGAACACACGCTGCTTCTGCCTGGCCGCGTATCGGACGAAGCGGGCGCGATCCAGATCCTGCTTCTCGGTGGCCGCTGCGAGCCAGCTCGTCGTGGCCATGAAGTAAGTGAAAGTGACCATGTGAACCAGTGTCGCCAGCAGCCCCGCGAATATCGCCATCGCCACGTGGTGGCTGCCGGCCACAGCCGACGCGGCACGATCGGGAAGCAACCCGAGGACGAATACGGCGGAAAGAAACATCAGGTTCGCCGCGGTCATGCCGAGGAAGACTCCGAGCATGAGTGGATTCTACTCGAATTGAGCGGTTGAGACGGGACGAGAAAGCGACGAAGCGACGTAGCGACGAACGGTGGCGTGCCCGCAGCTCGTCCACTTCGGTTGGATCTTCTTGCGTCTCGATTGACCTCTCGCGTATAGGCAAGGCAATCCGCCCGTCCTTTCCGTCGCTCCGTCGCTATCAGGTTACGCTGCCCAGGAATCCGAGGCGCCAGTCATCAGGCAGTGGCTCGGGTCGAGGCGGCGCAGGCGGTGCGCGATGCGCCGGCTGGCATGACCGAGGTGGCCGATGAACCAGGCCGCGAGGCTCGGATGCGCGGCAAGTCGTGAGACCTGTTCCGCCACATCGACTTCCGGGCGACCCTCGGGATGGATCGGCACACACTGGATCAGCATGATGCCGGCCCGATCGGCAGCTTCGTAAAGCAAGTCCGGCCCGTAGTGGTCGCGAATCATCAGCAGGGAGTCGCCGGCTACAGGCAGGAGGCTGTTCTCGTTGATCAGGTCGATCGGCACGACCGCGTCGATGTCGCACTGTTGCCCGTTGACCATGAGCAGCAGCCGTGACGCGTGAGGGCGGCCCGAAGCATCGGTGGGCATGCCCTGTGACCGCACCGAGGTAAAGCCGATCGTCGAGCGCCACTGATCGACAATCTGTCCGCCGAGCAACAAGTCAACCGACAGGTCGTAGAGCGGTTGCTCGCCCATCCCCGCGGGCCACCACCGCCTCGGGTGCACGACGTCGAGTCGCACCTTGCTTCGGCCATGGCGCAGCCGCAGGGGCAGGCGGAATTCATCGCGGAATCCGTCGGAACTGCTCAACTCGACGAGCAATTCCAACCGCCTGCCGAATCGCCAGTACGGCCCACCGGTCAACGGTAACGGTCGTCGCAGGGACGTGTGGATTTCGATGACCGCCTGTTCCTTGTCGACGTAGCGAACGAGCGGGCGCACAGAATCAAACTGGACGGGTTTCGCGATTTGCGAGTCCATATTCACCACCTTCCTCTACTGATAATTATACGATCGGGAAAAGGCCCTCGGCCAGAGAAATCCGGCCCTCGGCCGCGACAGGGGCCCGCTTGACACATCTGGCGCGGCATTACTATCGGACGTTGAGCGGAAAGGCACGAAGGCACGGCAAGACACGGAGGGGAGGAGTCGTGGCGCGACTTCGTCGCTTGGGTCGAAAGTCGGCGGCCGCAGCGGCGGCCGCGAGTCGCAAGTCCAGGAGGCGGATCATCTGGCGCACAGCATCCTGGCGCGGCCGATTGCACGCGCAGATGTGGTCGGCCTCCCTGACTTTTGACTCTTGACTTTTGACTTGTGACTCGCGGGCGCAGCCCGTGCCGCAGCCCGCGTTACCTGGTCACCACCTCGAAGGACTCGACGCGTTCCACTTTCTGAACCCTGGCGTCTTCGCCTTCGTAGGTGCCGTGGGTCATCACGATGTGGCCGGGCACTTCGCGTGACAACCATCGCTGTGTCCGGACGGTGCTGCGCTCCTGGCCGTCGCGGACGTCTGCGGTTCCCTTTTCCACGATGCACCGCAACGTCTTTGTACCGACCTCGACGGGGGTCGCGACCGAGGTCAGTTCGAGATGGTACGACGTGGTGCGGCGGCCCAGCGTCACTGTATATTCCGCACGTACCACGTGGGGTCCCAGGGCCACGTTGGCACCGCGGTCGACAATGATTTCCCTTTCGGGGACGGTGACCGACGCAGAGCGCCAGAGCTTGAGCTTGCGGGTCAGATCCCGCTTGCGGTCGTGGCTCCTGTAGAGATCGGTTCGGCAGTCGTGGTTCGTGCCTTCGATCGTCAAACGGTCCGAGCCCGCTTTGTCGTGCGTCATCCCGAGCTGATCCGGGCCGAATCCGGGAATCTGCCGCTTGGGCTGCCCCAGGTTCGCGAACGTGCCGTTGACCTCCCGGGCGACGAGGACAAAGGGCCGATCGTCGGTTTTGTGGACGATGGTCATCTTGATTCGCTGTTCGTCGGTCTTATCCGGTGTCGTGGTCTTGGTGTGGGTCACCACCCACGAGCCAGCTTCGAAGTTGTCCCAGAGTCCGCCGGGACGTCGCACCGACCGGGCCTGGCCGGCCGCGGCGAGCAGCAGCACGCACAGCGATACGAGGGCGATGCGCTTCATGCTGCCATTGTCGGTCAGGGGCGCGGGTTGGTCTGAGAATACCGGGACGGAACCCTATCGACCGGTAAAAAACTTCTTGATCGCGTGCAATGTCGTGTCCCGGCCCACGCGCGCGATGGCTTCGGTCAGGGGTATGTCCTTCGGGCAGACCTTGACGCAGTTCTGGGCGTTGCCGCAATCGGTGATGCCGCCGGGGCCCATGAGGACATCCAGTCGATCCTTCTTCAGGACTTTTCCGGTGTCGTGGTCGTTGAAGTACGCGGCCTGACCGATCGCCGAGGCCCCGATGAAATCATTGTCGGCCGTGAATTGCGGGCACGCTTCCAGGCAGCACCCGCACGACATGCATCGAGACAGGTTGTACCGGACGTTCTGATGCTCCGGCGACTCGCCGGGTCCGCGGCCGAGGTCGTGCGTCCCGTCAATGGGGACCCAGCCCTTGATCTTGATCAGGGCATCGAACATGCGCTGGCGATCGACCATCAGGTCGCGCACGACGGGGAACTTGCTCATCGGCTCGAGGACGATCGGGGCCGAGTTCGAACGGCCGGGCGCCGCGCCGACGTCCTCGAGCAGATCGTCGATCAGGGCCGAGCAGCTCTGACGCACCCGCCCGTTGATCACCATCGTGCACGCACCGCACACCTCTTCGAGGCAGTTGCAATCCCAGACCACCGGCGTGGTCCGGCGCCCCTCGGCGGTGTGCGGATGCGCCGCAATGTGCTGGAGACACGAGATCACGTTGTGGCTCGGCGAGTAGGGCACGTCGAACCGTTCCCAGTACCGCGCCGCGTCCGGCCGGTCCTGCCTGAGAATCTTGAAGCGAATGAGTTGGTCGGTTGATTTCTGTGTGGCTTCGAGACTCATGGCGCTATTGCCTCGTCATGTCGCGTGTGGTTGAAAAGAAAAGGCACGAAGGCACGTAGACACGAAGGGGGCCGTCGCGAGTGATTAGCGAGCGGCGGAAACCAGTGTCGCACGGCGCAGCTCACCCGATTCGACCAGCGACATGTAAGGCATGGCACTTCAAGAATCTGATCGGTCATAAGGATCTAAGTCCGGATTCCGTCGCTCCCTCTTCGGTCGCGACAGCCCTCCGTGCTTTGCCCGAGGCCAATGAAAATCAATCCCAACGAACTGCGAAACGCAGCGGCGCCTGCCGTCTCGCCCAGGCGAGGAATCGGCGTGCCTCGCCCTGGTCGGCCAGAAACGCTGCGTCCAGGTGCGCCATGGCCCGGCCGCCGTGGTCGTACAACCAAAGGCCGGTCTTCGAACTCGTGTCCTGTCGCCAATGTGCCTCGGCGACCTCCGCCAGGACCACGCGCGTCGTCCCTCGCGGCGATGTGATCCAGAGTGCCTCGCGATCGAGTCGAACCTGGCGGCCCCGCGACCGGCGATGATCGCTGATCAGGGACGCCACCGTGACCCAGGCGGTCATCGCGACCAGGCCGACCGCGACCCAGCGCATCATCGGCGACGACCATTGAAGCAGCATCCAGCCGGCGAACGTCAACGCGAAGATCGCACCGCCGATGCCCTTCGCCCACTGGTAACGGCGCATCGACTTCGGCGGAAACCAGAGGGGACTTTCGGCGGCAGGGGCGGACGTGGCGTGGGTCATCGGCGTTTTATGAGTCACGGATCGGAAGATGCGCCACAGAGGACACAGAGGCCAAAGAGAGAGAAATCGGGAAGAATTTCGAGCGGGCTCGCGATAGTTCAATTCTTTGATCCTGTTCA
>CAUZBA010000115.1:0-8753 GCA_963577635.1 Phycisphaerae bacterium | reverse complement strand
TTCCCATCCTGTGATCCTGTCAACTCCCCCGTTGGACTGCTACGGGACCGCTACAGCCCGACCATTTCGCGGGTCTCTTCGGCGGTGGCGATGGGCCGCTGCATCTGGTCGGCGATCGTGACCAGCCGTTTCACAAGCTGTTCGTTGCTGGCCAGCTGCGTTCGCGCATAGTCGTAGTGAATGGTGTCCTCGAGCCCGACGCGCACGCCGCCGCCGGCGACGATTGCGGCAACGTTCATCGGCAACTGAAACATGCCGATGCCCGTCGCGGCCCACACCGAATCGTCCGGAAGAGACCCGACGAGGCTCGACAGGTTGCCAATCGTTGCCGGGATCGTGCCGAGGCTGCCCAGGAGCAGGTTGAACACCTTGCGCCCGCTCAGGATCCCCTTCCGTTCGAGGTACTTCGCAACGCCGATCATCCCCACGTCGAAGATTTCGAGCTCCGGTCGAATCTGCTTCTCGGCCATGAGCGCCGCGAGCTGCTCAATCATCTGCGGCGTGTTGACGCTCGCGCTGGTGGGAAAATTCAAAGATCCCAGCGTGAGGCTCGCCATGTCGGGCCGGGCGTCGCCTTCCAGGAGCAGCACCTCGGATCGTTTCTCGAACTCGGACCAGTTTCTTCCTGAAGTCGACACGCAGCAGATAACCTGCGGCCGCTGCGCGCGAATGCCCCGGATGATCTTTTCGTACACCTCGGCCCGCCAGGTGGGACGGCCGTCGGCGTCTCGGGCGTGCATGTGCACGATTCTGGCGCCGGCGTCGTACACACGCACCGCATCGGCGATGATCTCGTCCTCGGTCAGCGGCACGTGCGAGGTCTGGTCCCTGGTCGGAATCATTCCGGTCAGACAGGCATTGATCAACAGCGGCGGATAGGGCGCCAGCGGGTGCGGTTCGTGACGAGCCACGTGTTTCTGCCTGGCCGTCTTCTGATCGACCTGTGCCATGTAAGCGTCCAGGTCCATCTCCAGGGTCGTCCATCGATCGATCTTCGGGTCACCGAATGAACAGACCTTCTTGAGCGTTCCCACCTGCGTGTAGCCGAACCGTTTCTTGTACCACGCGACGGTTTGCGGAAGGTCGCAGTTGGTGATGACCCGCTTCACACCCACTCGGTGCATTGTCTCGCACCGCGCGTGCTGGAGCGCCGCCCCCATACCCATGCCGTTGAATTGCGGCAGCACGCCGAGAAGCGTCGTCTTGCCCATCGTCTGAGACGTCACCTTGTAACCGGCCGCGCCCACGATCTGCCCCCGGGAGCGGGCCACGAAGAAGGCCGACAGGTCGATCTCCTCCATCTCCGGCGACGGCACGTGGTGCATGTTCCACGGCCGCATGACCTCGAGGATCGCCTCGCGGTCGGTCTCAGAGGCCCTCTCGATGGTGAACTTCGGATCCGACATCGTTTTTCACCGATGATCAGCGCAGGCAGCGAATCTACCCAGCGCCGGCGTGGTGGCCGACCAAGCCATGGTTATATGATCGACCGATAGGTGAGGTGTCGTTTAGACCATTTTCCATGACCATGGACAGACGCTCGCCATTGCTGTGGGGAGTAGGCACGACGGCGGATGCCTTCGTGCCTCGTCGCAACAATCACTCTCACTTCACGCGGCGCCGAACATGAAAACTTGTCTGGTCGACGATGAGAACAACGAGCATGGTCACCACAACCATCGTCGCCAGGCTGGGGTAATCGAAGGCGCGGCGGTAATTCTCGATCCACATGCCCAGGCCGGCGACACCCACGAATCCCAGTACCGCGGATTCGCGGATGTTCATTTCCAGCCGAAACAGGGTCAGCGAGATGAACTGTGCGGCGACCTGCGGCCAGATCCCGTAACGGACTTTCTGCAGCCAGTTCGCCCCCGCGCTGTCCATGGCCTCCCACACACCCGGGTCGGTGGTCTCACATTCTTCGGAAAACAATTTTCCCAACATCCCGATCGAATGAATCGCGATCGCCAGAACACCGGGGAATGCACCCAGGCCGATCGCGGCCACGAACAGCAGGGCCAGCAGCAGAACCGGGATCGAACGCACCACCGCCAGGAGCACCTTGGCCGGGTGATGAACCCAGTGGGGCGTCAGGTTTTCCGCCGCGATCAGGCCCAGCAGAATTGCAGCCACGGTGCCCATGGCGGTCCCCAACAGGGATATCTGAAGGGTCACGGCCACGACACTGCCCGCAAGCCGCAAAGGAGGGGCAAAGGGCCTGGCGTCCGTGGCGTTCCACGACAGATCCGGCGGGAACATGCGCGAAAAGAAGTCGGCCACCCGGGGGCCGGATCGCGCGAGATTGGCCAGGTCCATTTCGGTTCCGAACCATGACCAGACCAGAAGCACGCCGATCGCACAAACGAAGGCGGCCTCAAGCAGGCGCCGCCTTAACCGTCCCGGCCGCGGCGGCGCGATTCTGGATGCTGAGAGTGTCGTCGCCACGATAGAGTTCCTCCAGGAGGCGGTCGGTCAACGCCGCGGGGCGGCCATCAAAGAAAAGTCGACCATCGCGCAGAGCGATGATTCGTTCGGCAAAGCGTCGGGCCAACTCTGGCTGGTGCAGGCTCATCACGAGTGTCGCTTCGTGGTGCGCCTGGACCTTCGCGACCAGTGTCAGAACGTCTTCGGCCCACGCGGGATCCAGCGAGGACACCGGTTCATCGGCCAGGATGATCGTCGGTTGTTGAGCGACCACCCGTGCGACGGCCACGCGCTGCCGTTCGCCGCCGCTGAGCGTATCGGCTCGCTGGTGCACGTTTTTCTGGAGACCCACCTCACAAATGGCCGACCAGGCGATTTGAAGATCCTCTGCGGAAAACAATCCCAGCAGGGAGCGCCACCGACTGGTGCGACCCAGCCTTCCACAAAGTACGTTCTGGTGCACGCTCAACCTCGGCGCAAGGTGAAACTGCTGGTAGATGAGACCTACGTGGCGGCTGATCTGACGCCGTTGCTGCCGCGACGCCGCCCAATGGTTGACGCCCATGACTTCGATCTTGCCCCGCACCGGCCGCACATAACCCTTGACGGCGCGCAGCAGAGTTGATTTCCCGGAACCGCTGGGACCAATGATGGCCACGCGCTCACCGCGTTTGATGTGTAACTGATCGATCAGAAGCGCCGGATTCTGACGACCGTAGGAGACTTCGAGGTATTCGATCTGGATCATTTGTTAGAGAACAACCCGGGATCCTTCACAAATCCATATCGCGCCGCAACTTGTGCGACCGGGTAGAAATCGGCGAGCTTCGCGTCGACGTATCCCTGGACACCGTAAAGCCTGTCGAGAACGGCCTTGTCCTCCGCAACGGCCGGATCGAGTGACAGCAAGGCCTGCTTGAGACGGTTGCGCAGTTTTTCGGAAAGCCCCTTGCGGGCCATGACGAGATGCGAGGGGCTTTCAATTGAATCGGCGATCGTCGTCACCAAAGCCCTCTCGTCGGGCCGAAGCAGCAGCGTGGCGTACTGGCTGACCCCGGCGGCGTCGACGAACTTGTTGAGCACGGCTCGGATGGCCTGCTCGTCACCGCCGGCGAAGTAAACGTCACGGAAGAAACTGCCTTTGAGTTCGGTCGCGGGCAACAACCCGGCCTTCACGAAAACGTCGCGCGGCATGAGGTGGCCCGACATGTCCACCTGGTCGGCGAAGGCGATTGATTTTCCCTCCAGATCCGCCGGGGTCGTGATGCCGCTGTCGCGGCGCACCCAGATGCAGGAGTGGTAAGCCGGCCGACCGCTTGAATAAATTTCGAGCAACAGCGGCTCGGCGCCCATCTGCTCGTGCGCCATCATGAACGCAAGCGGATCGATCATGGCCAGGTCGGCCTGATCATTGCGCATGGCCTCGATGGTGGACCCGTAATCGAGCGTGACGAATCCCTTGATCGGCACGCCCACATACGGCTCGAGGTAAGCCACCACCGGACCGATGTCTCTGGCGACCTGCTGGGGATTCGCATAGGAGATGAACGCGATCTTGAGCGGCGTCGCCTCGCGGTCGACCGTCAGTATCGGCGGTTTGGGCGGGCGGGCCAGGATCGGACGATCCGGCCGTGGCGCCAGAATGTCGTCAGTCACGGCCGACACCACAGCCACGGGCCCAGCGGCGGTTCCGCGGGTCTCGTACGGTTTCGGATCGGACACTGTGCCCGACGTTTCGGCCGCCGGTGCGTCGTCGCGGCCGCAGCCGGTGATCAGGCACAGGGCGGCTGCCGTGAGAAGGCTTGCCCTGATCGTGCGTTGAATAGGGTCGCCATTCATGATTTCTTGGTTACTTCAATACGTTAACGTTCTTGGCATAAATCTGCCGGTATCGGAGCACATCGGACTTCACCTTATCGAGGTCGCCGCCCTGGACCGCCGTGTAGGCCTCATCCATGATTTGCGCCAGCCGGTCCATCACCGGCATGGCCGACCAATCACGTAGTTCCCATTTGTGGTTTCGAATCTCGAGCGCGATCGTCTGAAACGTCATGGCCATGAGCTGCGGTTTCTGCTTCTGATCGAGAAACTCGAACGCCGACAGGAAGAAGCTGAACTCCTCCATCTCCGCGTCCAGGTAGTACGAGGTGTCCTCGTACGCGTCGGCGCCGTCCCCCACCGTCTCGACGTACGCGGTCAGATCGTCGATCTCCCGACGGTCAAGGCCGAGGCCGAAGGTCATGTTGAACCATTCTACGACCCCCCTGATCGTCGCCTGGCTGCCGTCGTGAAAATAGGGTGGCGTGTACTTGATGCCCAACAGCGTCGGCGTGTCCATCGCACGGTCCCTGGAGTGCGGTTCGACACCGCGCACCGTCCCGATATCGTGACTCTTGCGATCGAGAAAGTGAGACGAAGGCACGTGACACGTGGCACAGCTCTTGTTATCCATCTTTGCAAACGGACGGTTGAAGATCTTTTCGCCGCGTTGGGCCGCTTCCGGGGCGCCTGCGGTCAGCGTGCCGTCCCCCTTGATCGCGGGATTCGGCAGGAAATCGAACTCGTTCATGTAGGCAATCAGGCCGTCGAGGACGACCGGGTCCGGTTCCGGACCGTTGAACTCGTGCATGATCACGTTGCGCACAAACTCGCGCAGCGAAGCAATGCGGCCGTTGCGACCGTACGGGGCGGTGAAGCGAATCCCCCGCAGGTCCGGGACGTCGAGCGGATCGAATACGCCGTTGTTGGCGTGGGGCGCGAAATAGCTGTTGGTCACGTCGAACGTGCCGTTTCGGGACGACAGGCCGGGGATGAATAGATTGGGATTGGTGATGCTCTTGTTGTGGCAGTTGTTGCACGACATGCCCAGCGACCGCATCGGCTCGCCGAACACGTAAGCGCTGTCGAACGCCATGTCCCCCAGTGCGATCAGGGCCGTCTCGCCCTCATCCACGCCCCGCGCCGCAATGTTCAGGATCTGTCGCGGTCTAGGGATCTGCTTGTTGATGTTGTGCCCGGGCGGCAGTCGCAGGTCGGCGTCGGCTTCGGCGTCGAAAGTCGGACTCCTCGTGGGCAGGGGCGCGAGCTTGCGCCCTTCCGAGGCGGCGAATTCCGGACCGAAGTTCGTCAAGGTGTACGACCGAATCGTTTCGGCGTGCCGGTCGAAGGCCGCGCGATCCGAGGCGACGGCGCCGTGGGTCAACAGGCCTTCGGATCCCAGGGCGCTGGACAAACCAAGCCAGGATCGGCCGATGTCACGGAAGCCCTCCGGATCGGCGGCCCGAACAGTCACCTCGTAGGCACGCCACACGCCTTGGGCCAGACGAATCTGGTCGAGGCACGCTCGACGATTGTCAAGAGTCTTTCCCGCGGCCGCCAGATGGTGGATCACTATTTCGCCGGCGGCTCGTGTCAAGAGATCGAAAACTCGCGTCGAGGCCTCTCGCCTTGTCAGCGGTTCGATCCCGCCGTCCTGCTCGGCGTCCACCGTGGCGCGTTCGATCGTCTGCTCGGTGGCGGCGCGAAGACTCGTGGCCGCATCGCCGTCCAGAGTCTGCCAGTAGTCAGCGATCTGTTCGACATCGGATCGAATCTGCTCCCAGACGACCGGATTGAGATTCAGAACGAATGTGGCCCGGCGGTAAGCTTCAGCGACCGGATGCAGGTTCTCGGGCGGAATGATGTGGCCGTGCGCCAAGCCGATACCAAGCGCGGTGCAGGCAACGACCAGAACCGACCCGAACCGGCGCGTCCCGGCGCCCCGATTGCAACGTGATGCGTTGGGCAAGATGCACGACAGGTTCATGGCCGCAAACCTCCTTCAGTAGCGCAGCGTGATCCCGCTGAAGATATTCACGTCGTCAGCCGCTTCGGTCAGACCGAAGTTGACGCCCATGTCCAGTGCGGCGTTCTCACTGAGACCGTAGGTCACGCCGGCGCCGATCAGTGCCTGGCAATGGGCGTCGCCGTCGCTGCTGCTGATGCCGATGTATTCGCAATACCCGCCGAAAGCGCCAATCAGGTCGTGGCCGATGACGGCCGTGTGAATGAATTCGACGTCGTAGGCGTTGTCGGATTCGTCGAAGGGCGTATCGACCTCGATCATGAGGCCCAGGCCCCAGTCATCCGGCAACTCGATTCCAAGACTGAAGATGACACCGCCGTCGACGTGCTGGTTGCCCAGATCATCCGATGCGACCGGGATCTTGACGAAGGGCATGATGCCGAACGCCGTTTGCCCACCGTCGTTACCCCAAAAATTGATCTTCCAGCGCACCTGCACGTCGCCGTTGCCGTTGGCGGTGCCGCCACCCTCGGTGTGCTCGTGGATGTAGGGGTCAAACACGAGTTGCAAATCCATCGAGTTGTTCAGCCCCACCTTGAGATTCACGGGCGCAAACGCCAGGCTGTGGACACGGCCGTTGTCGTTGTCGAAGGTGTAGTCCGCGAAGCTCATCTCGCACTGCACGTGGCCGGCGTCGACCGTGTACGGGCTTTCTGGTGAAGTCCGGTCGGTCGGCGCTCATGGGCCGCATCAGTTCCGTGGGCGTCTGGTTGAGAATCGAATAGCCGCTCTTGTCCGCGGTCTGGGCCGTGGGCTCGTCCGCCGCGGCGGCCAGCGGGAAACAGAGGGCAGCCATCGTCACGGCTGCAAGCGGTACCAGCACTGCTCGGCGAGGGAGGCGGCGCGGGCCGGGCCTTCTTCGAGCATCAGATTCCATCTTGGGCGCCTCCCGAAAAATATTTTAGTTCACAACAACCTGATTTTTGGTAGCAAAACTGGTATATTCGTTGCATAATACCCTTTATTTTGCACAGGTCAAGTCATCGTGTAGGATGGCCCGCACACGCCCGCCGCGGAGGTGAAGATTCTGGCCAGCAGCACCGTCGAGAACTACCTGAAGCAGATTTTTGTCGCCCAGCAGAGGCGGGCTGGCCAGTTGGTGTCCATGGGGGTGCTGGCGAAAGCCGTGGGTGTAACCCCCGGAACCGCCACGGCGATGATCAAGGCGCTGGCCGACTCGGGACTGGTCGACTACACGCCACGCGACGGTGTCAGGCTCAGTTCCAGCGGCGAACAGCTCGCCCTGCACGTCCTGCGGCGCCACCGACTCATCGAGCTGTTTCTGGTGAACATGATCGGCCTCGACTGGTCTGAGGTACACGAGGAAGCCGAGGAGCTCGAGCACGCGATCTCCGACAAGGTGCTCGAACGGATCGACCGGCTCCTTGGGCAGCCCACGGTCGATCCGCACGGCGACCCGATCCCCACGGCGAAGGGCAAGCTGACGCGTTTGAAGCTGCAAAGCCTCGCCGACTGTGACCGCGGCCAGACGGTCAGGGTACGCCGCGTGAGCGATCAGGATCCGGCGTTCCTCCAGTTCGTCGAACGCAACGGCCTGAGACCCGGGATCGACGTGAAAGTCGTGGACAGCGACATCGTCGCGGATGCCGTGACGGTGTGTCCCAATGGGCAGGCAAGTGTCACGATCGGGAGAGGCGCTGCTGCGAAAGTGATGGTCGAAGATGTTTAAGAGTAGAGCAGAAAAGCGGAAGAGCAGAAGAGCAGGAAAGCGGAACATTCAAGAGCATGATCTGTTTTTCGACTGCAGACCATGAATCAACGTCAATTAATGCAGTGACTCCTTCTTGAGTCGCGAGACTACTTTGTTATTTAGATCAAGACTGACTGGCCGGTTACATTTCATCAGTTGCTGCAAACGCTGACGAATCAGCGGCAGCGATGAACCGGCCGCTGGATTCAATTTTTCCCCTCATCCTGACTAAGGGATATTTCTATTTCGGGGCGAGCCATAACCACCTTATATCCGTCTTCATAGAAGACGGCCTCGTACTCAGTAGGTTTGTTGCCGATCGTGAACGAAACAAGATATACGTCAACCTTAGAATTCTCACATTTGATGCCATGATCATCCACCATGGCCTTACCGATATATTGACATCCAACCTTGAGAGTACCGAGTTCTAGCCTACTTTGCGCTCTTCTGTTTCGCGATTTGGATGGTCAACTGTGAGCGATCGATGCTCAGGTCAAGCCATTGGTCGATCAAGCATTTGAAACGCTTGTGCATCGCGATCTGTTCGCTAATCTCCGCGACCCATTCCCGGCGAACGTATTCCGTTCGACTTTTCATCTGACGCGTATAGCTGATTTTCCAGTAAGGCCCGGCGCCGCTTTCGTTGACCTGCCCCCGTGAGTGACACCAGTTCCTATGTTAGCGTTTGCTCCTGCTCAGACATGGCCGGCAGACGGAGGGGCGTAGCCCCGGAGTCTGGCGGACATGTCTGAATCGCCTCGGGTGCGGGAG
>CAUZBA010000114.1:0-8755 GCA_963577635.1 Phycisphaerae bacterium | reverse complement strand
TCTCGCGTTGCAACACCGGATTGGCCGGTAGCCGGTTGGTGTAGAGGTAGCCCTCGGCTTCGAGGAACTCGTACACCTGTGGGTTGGCGAAGCCCGCGTAGGCACCGGCCAGTGAGGGGCCGTTCGGGTCGGTCAGGTCGACGATGTGCAGGCCACCGGCGTTCAACTCGGTGCCGACCGCGTAGAGATAACCGGTGTTTTCATTGATATTGAGGTTGTACGCTTCCTGGAAACCGCTGTAGTGATCAGTTTCGCTGAACAACGCGGGCGGGCCGCTCAACCCGCTTAATTGCGTCAGGTCGAAGATCTGAATGCCGTGGTTGCCGTTGTTGTCGGCAACGATATACGCATGGCGTTGTACGTCTTGATGTCGCGCCAGGCCGAGGTGCCGGTGTGCGACGGCAGGCGGCCGAGGTTGACCGGGTCGCTGATGTCGACGAACGCGGTGCCGTCGCTCAGGCCCACCAGGGTGTACTCGGCACCGGCGGAGTCGGTCCAGCCCCAGATGTCCGAGCCGCGCTGGCTGCCCGTCGCGTTCTGGTCAAGCAAGTCGGCCTTGGGAATGTGGCCAAGTTGATCGATCTTGAAGGAACTGAATATCGTGCCCGACAGGCTTCCGCCGCCACCGGAGGTCAGGCTGCCCTTACCGGTACCCGGCTCTTCATCGTGCGCGGCGGCGATTGCCGTAAGCGCCGCACCGATCGCCAGACCTATCCACCCGGACTTAGATTGCATGATCTCTCTTCTCTAAGCCCGGATTTCCCATATGGCGATGAGTTTCTTTTCAGCGCCCGATACGTTCGCCCTGTAGAATACCGCACATTCTCACCGGCATCCCACGGATAAGGACAGAACCCAATGGGTGAAGCAGGCAAGGACGCCTTGCGGGTCGGTTTTGACCGCGCGATCAAGCTCTCGTTTCACGGGGCGCGGGTCAGCTCAGACGCGGGCCTGTTCCCCTACCGTGACCTCGACGAAGCGGCGGAACTGACCGAATCCGGTGCAGCCGACCTGTTCGACTTCCGCAGGGGCAGCAACATCCAGCACAGCATGACGGCGCTGCTGCGCCAGTCCATCTACAGCCGTCTGGCCGGGTACGAAGACGTCAACGACGCGCAGCGATTGAGCGTCGACCCGGTCATGCGTCACGTGGTGGGCGGACGCGCTGCCGACCGGCGGGCGGCTTCGACCAGCCAGGTGTCGCGCTTCGAGACCGACGTGCTCGTCCATCCCGACAACCTCGCCGCGTTGATGAACATGCCCGGCCAATGGGTGGACCTGGTCGGGCAGCGCCGGCCGATCCGCAAGCTCATCCTCGACATGGACAGTTCGGTCAGCGAGACCTACGGCGATCAGGAACGTATAGCGTACAACGGCCACTTCGCGTGCGAGTGCTACCACCCGCTGTTCCTGTTCAACCAGGACGGCGATGTCGAGTACGCGAAGCTGCGTCCGGGCAACGTGGCCAGCCCCGACGACTGGCGATCGGCGCTCGTCCCGGTCATCGAACGCTACCGTGACGTTGAGGCGCCAAGGTTCTTCCGGGCCGACGCGGCGTTTGCCATCCCGGACTTGTACGAACTGCTCGAAGCCGAGGGCTACCGCTACGCCATCCGGCTCAAGGCCAACGCCGTACTTGAACGCCAGATCGCGCACCTGCTGACGCGCCCTGTCGGTCGGCCGCCGAACAAGCCGCAGCGGTTCTATCACAGCTTCGAGTACCAGGCCAAGTCGTGGGACCGGCCCCGCCGCGTGGCGGCGAAGGTCCAGTGGCATCAGGGCGAACTGTTCCCGCGCCTGGGGTTCATCGTGACCAACCTCGGCGGCGGGGCGAAGCCGGTGGTGGATTTCTACAACCGGCGCGGCACGGCCGAGCAGTGGATCAAAGAGGGCAAGCACGCGGTGCGCTGGACACGCCTGTCGTGCCACAGCTTCGACGCCAACCAGGCGCGTCTGCAACTGCACGTGCTGGCGTACAACCTGGGCAACTTCCTTCGCCGGCTGGCGCTGCCGGCGAGCGTGAAGCACTGGACGCTAACGACGCTGCGGGAGAAGCTGATCAAGATCGGGGCGAAGATGGTCCGCCACGCCCGGTATGTGACGTTCCAACTGGCGGAGGTGGCGATCCCGCGAGGGCTGTATCGGGCGATTCTGCGCCGCATCCGCCGGTTCGTCGCAATCTGCCCGAGGGCTGCGCCAATATGACGGGCGGCGTCAACACTCAGCATGGCACACGCATCCGGGCCGGCGCGATGGGTTTGGCCCGCCAGCCCTCAAACCGGCCGATCGGCCACGCCGATCGTCGCCCTGACGCCCGAGCGGGCGGCATTCAGGCGGTTGTCGACGCAGAGAGGCTTGGACTCTTGGGGGGGGCGATATATTGGTGACCGTGAGACCCGGAGGCGTAGCCGGGAAGAGTTCAAATGGGAAATGTCAGCTAAGACGTTGGACCTATTATATAGCACCACACGAAGCAGTCAGCACCGCCGCCAACCTCTCCGCTTGGTGGTGCACCGAAATAGCCGCATTGGTGGTCCCAGGACGGTCGCAACACGCCATGGTCCACGATCCTTCGAGGAAACGCGCACGACCAGCGACCACCCGCGCCGGCGTTTTTGTATTCGCGGCGTTGGCGGCGGTAGTCGTTGTCGCCGGCTGCCGGCCGCAGGCGTACCGGATGCGTGCCGACAAGGTCGCAGCGGCGATTATCGAAAAGTATCAACACGAAGCGCTGGGCCGTACCGAACCCTTCACGATCCAAACGCCAGCCGAGACGCTTCGTCGCCGCCTGCTCGGCATCCAGAATCTGCCGACCGCCGCGCCCGCGTCCATGGGCTGCGACCGGATCGATCCGATCGAACACTGGCCGGAAAAAGACATGCCGGGCCGTGCGACCGACCCATCGACCGTCATCGCGCCGTGGCAATCCGATCAGCCACTGACGCTGACGCTCATCGAGGCATTGCAAATAGGCGCCCGCAACAGCCGTGAATTCCAGACACAGAAGGAAGGCGTGTTTCTGACCGCTCTCGACCTCGACCTGGAGCGGGATGCATTCGACAACACCTTTCTGGGATTGCTGGATAGCCTGCTGAGCACCGACCAAGCGGGCGGCGGTTCGGTCACTGGTGTTGAGAACACGTTCGAATCGAGCGTGACACGGCGGCTCAAGAGCGGTGCCGTCCTCAGCGGACGCCTCATCATCGACCTGGCCAAACTGCTGTCGGGCGACCGGGGCTCGTCGCTGGGGATCTTCGCGGATACGACGGTGGTGATTCCGCTACTTCGCGGCGCAGGCAAGCACATCGTCACCGAGCCGCTGACTCAGGCCCAGCGCAATGTGGTCTACGCCATTTGGACGTTCGAGCGTTTCAAGAAGACCTTTGCCGTCCAGGTGGCAAGCGAATACCTGTCGGTGCTTCAACAGGGCGACCAGGTAAACAACGCCGCCGGAAATTATCGACGACTGATCGGCTCCAGCCGCCGTGCCCGAAGGTTGAATGAGGCCGGTCGTCTCGAAAAGATTCAGGTGGACCAGGCGCTGCAGGACGAGCTGACCGCGCGCGACCGCTGGATCGCCGCGCGTGAGCGGTACGAACGAAGCCTCGACCGCTTCAAGCTGACCCTGGGGCTGCCCACCGATGCGCGGATCGAACTGGACGCGGAGGAATTGAACATACTGGCGAAGTCGACACGCGAGGTTCTTGGAAAAACACAGACCGCGGTCCTCGACACGTCGAGCGACCTTTCCTCCAACGCACCGATCGAGCTCCGGGAGCCCACGCGCCATGGCGCCGGTCCGCTGGAGATCGAATCCGGTGCGGCGATCCGCCTGGCCCTGGAGCATCGACTCGACCTGGCCACGTCCAAGGGTCTGGTCCTTGACGCTCAGCGGCGCGTCGTCGTCGCCGCCGACGCGCTGAAAACGGGCGTGTCGCTCACGGGCACGGCCTCGGCCGGCGAGCGCCGCGGCGTCGGGTCGGCCGATTCCGCCAACGCCGATCTGCGACCCGAGCACGGGTTCTATTCGGCCGGACTGGCGCTCGACCTGCCGTGGGAGCGAACCGCCGAACGCAACGCCTACCGCAGCAGCCACATCGACCTGGAGCGGTCCGTGCGGGACCTTCAGGAACGCGAAGATCGGGTCAAGCTCGACGTGCGCGACGGTCTGAGCGACCTGTTTCAGGGTCGCGAGAGCTTCGTGATCCAGGCCCGCGCCGTAGAACTTGCACAGGAGCGCGTCCGATCGACGAAGTTATTCCTGGACGCCGGCGAGGCACAGATCCGCGACCTGCTCGAGGCCAACGACGACCAGGTGGACGCGGAGGACCGACTCACCGCGGCGCTGGTCGACTATCGGATCGCCGAACTGGAGCTTCAGCGCGACATGGGCACGCTGCAGGTGGACCACCGCGGGCTCTGGGCCGAGTACGAGACCAATGACGAACGCTGAATCGCAACCGACATCGACCACCCGGGCCAGGCGCCGCCGATGGTGGATGCTGCTGATCATCGCAGTGGTGGTCGTCGGCATCGCGGTGTTTGCCCTTGGCCCTTCACGTGATGCTGCTTCCACTGCATCCGGCGAGTCGATTTTTAAGGTTGCTCGAGGGCCGTTGACCATCAGCGTCGTGACCTCGGGAACGTTCAGCAGCAGCCAGGCGGTCGTGCTCAAGAGCGAGGTGGAGGGGCGAACCACCATCCTCTCCCTGGTTGAGGAAGGCCAGCAGGTGAAAGCCGGTGACCTGCTGATCGAGCTGGAAAGCAGCGAACTGGAGGATCAACAACTGGACCAGGACATCATCGTCGAGAATGCCCGAGCCGCGCACATCCAGGCGCGCGAGAAGGTTGCCGTCGTCACAGAGGAGGCCAAGGTCGATACCGACGCCGCTCAGGTCGAATACGACCTGGCCCAACTCGACCTGGAAAAATACACCGGTACCGACGGCGAATACCGGCAGGAACTAGACGAAGCCGAATCGAAGATCACGATCGCCGAGGCCAAGCTCGAGCGGGCCAACGACAAGCTGGAGTGGTCGCAGCGCCTGTACAAGGAGGAATTCATCACGCACGCCAAGCTAAAGGCAGACGAGCTCGAGCAGCACGAGGCCAAGATCGAGCTGCGGCTGGCCGGCGGCCAACTGCGCCTGCTACGACAATTCACCTACAAGCGCAAGGAGACCGAACTCAGCAGCGCCGTGCGGCAGAAGCAGTTCGGCCTGGCAAAAACCAGGCACAAGGCCACGAGCAACATTGTCGATGCCGAAGCGTCGCTGCGCGCCAAGGGAGCCTCGCTCAAACGGGAAGAGGATCGCTTGAGAAAAATCGTCGAGCAGATCGGCAAGTGCAAGATCGTCGCGCCGGTGGACGGGATGGTCGTGTACGCCACATCGAATCAGCCGCCGTGGCGCAATACCGAGCCGCTGACAGAGGGCCTGGAAATCCGCGAACGCCAGGAGCTGATCCGCCTGCCGACGACGCAGAAGATGAAAGCGGACGTCAAGATCCACGAGTCGATGCTCAAGAAGGTGCGAGAGGGACAGGCGGCGCACCTGACCACCGATGCGTTACCCGGGCGCTCGTTCACCGGAACCGTCAAGAAGATCGCCCTTCTGCCGGACTCCCAGAGTCGCTGGCTCAACCCGGACCTGAAAGTGTACAACTGCGTGATCGACATCAACGGCGACACCGCCGACTTGCGTCCCGGGTTCACCTGCAGCGCCGAACTTGTCGTCGAGCAGTATGAAGACGTTGTTTACGTACCGGTTCAGGCGGTGCTGCGCGTCAACGGCGAACCGACCGTCTACGTTTCCTCCGGTCGATCTGGCGCCGAGCCGCGCCGGGTCGCGGTCGGACTCGACAACAACCAGATGATTCACGTGCTCGACGGGCTCAGCACCGGCGAGCGTGTTCTCCTGGCGCCGCCACTGCCGCCGTCGACGCTTCGGCAGGAGGCGGCCCGAATCGAACGACCCGCCGAGGACCGTTCGGCGGCGCCGACCAAAGACCGCGCCGCGCAGGTCCGCGATGCGAGCCAATCCAAGACCGCGCGCCCGCAGCGGCAGCGACGCGCCGACCGGCAACAGCCGGGTGCCGGCAAGTCATGATCACCAGCGCAGACACAGGCGACGGCGAGATCCGGCTCGACGACGTGCGGAAGGTCTATCCGATGGGATCGACCGATGTGCACGCGCTGGCGGGCGTCACGCTCCGCTTCGAGCGCGGCGCGTTCTGGGCGGTGATGGGGCCGAGCGGCTCGGGCAAGAGCACGCTGTTGAACCTGATGGGCTGTCTGGACCGCCCCACCTCGGGCCGATGTTTCGTCGACGGCCACAACGTGGCTGACCTTGACGACGATCGGCTCAGCGAACTGCGCCTGCGCCGCGTCGGCTTCATCTTTCAGAACTTCAACCTCATCCCGCAACTCACCGTCGAGGAGAACATTCAGTTGCCCATGTTTTATCTCGGATGGGAATCGCGCCGCAGCGCCCGCCGCGCCACGGAACTTGCCGAGATGGTCGGTCTCGGCGACCGCCTCGCCCATCGCCCGACACAGCTCAGCGGTGGCCAGCAGCAGCGGGTGGCCGTCGCGCGGGCCCTGGCCAACGACCCTCCGATCCTCTTCGCCGACGAGCCCACCGGCAACCTCGACACGGCCACCGGCGAGCAGATCCTGGATCTGATCGACCGGCTCAATCAGGAGGGCCGAACGATCATCATGGTGACGCACGAATCCGCGATCGCGCAGCGCGCCGACAGGCAATTGCACATGCTCGACGGCCGGGTCGATCGAATCGATGGTGCCGATCAATGAGATCCGTCATTTTTGTCTATTTCATTTATTTCATCCGCAACGTGCATACCGGCGTCAAGAGTCTGATGCTGCACAAGCTGCGCTCACTGCTGACGATTCTGGGCGTGGTCTTCGGTGTCGGAAGCGTCGTCGCGATGCTCTCGGTCGGCGAAGGCGCCAGCGCCGAAGCGATGCACCAAATCAATAAACTCGGCCCGTTGAACATCATCGTGCGCTCGGTGAAGCCGAAGGAGGATCGCCAGGAGAACTCCGCAGCGCGGCAATCTCGCACCAGCGTCTACGGCCTTCTCTACGAAGACGAAACGCGGGTGGGCCACCTGCCTTCGGTCGTGCGCACCGTGGGGGCCAAGACCATCCGCAAGGAGATGCGACTGGGTTCGCGTTCCGCCGACGTGCGCCTCGTCGGCACGACGCCCGACTGGTTCGCACTCGTCGACCGACCCCTCATCGCGGGCCGGGCGCTCAGTTGGCGGGACCTCGAACAGAACGCCGCGGTCTGCGTCGTCTCCGAGCAACCGGCCCGAAAGGTTCTGGCCGCCCATCACGTCGTCGGACAGCGTGTGCGCGTCGGTAACGACACCTACCGCGTGGTCGGCATCGTGCGAAGCGAATCGGGTGGTGGCGACGTGCCGATTCCAGATCAGCACGACGACGTATACGTGCCAATCAACGTGGCCCGGCAGCGCATCGGCGACGTGGTCACGCAACGCACGAGCGGATCGTTCATTCGCGAGCGCGTCGAGCTGCACGAGCTGATCGTCCGGGTGAATTCGATCGACGAGGTGGAATCGACGGCAGTTGCGGTGGCGGCCGCGCTCGACCGTTTTCACAAGAAGAGCGACACCGCCATCACCGTGCCTCTGGCACTGCTGAACCAGGCCCGCGAGACACAGCGAATTTTCAACATCGTCCTCGGGTCGATCGCGAGCATCAGCCTGCTGGTGGGCGGCATCGGCATCATGAACATCATGCTCGCGTCGGTCACCGAGCGCACGCGCGAGATCGGCGTCCGCCGCGCCATCGGCGCCAAGCGGCGCCAGATCATCGGCCAGTTCCTGACCGAAGCGGTCGTCCTCTCCACGGTCGGCGGGATCATCGGCATCGGTGTGGGACTGCTGATTCCCAGGGTGATCACTCACTACGCGGACCTGCCCACAATCGTCAAGGCATGGTCGATTGCTCTGTCACTGAGCATCAGCACCGCGATCGGAATCGTGTTCGGTGTGTATCCGGCGTGCCGCGCCGCGATGCTGGATCCGATTGTGGCATTAAGACATGAGTGATTTTGGGAAGCGACGGAGCGACGAAGGCGCCGTCGCGACTGCCGTCGCGACGGAAGAGAGCGCGGCAACGAGATGCCTTGCCGAAATGCGACAGGTGAACCGAGGCACAGAAGGTGAAACCGAAACGGACCGGTCCCCGAACCACCGCCCTTCGTCGCTCCGTCGCTGATTGCGCTTCTTCGAAGTCACCGGCGCCGTTTTCCCATGTTTCCCCCAGATTTTATTGATCTTCCTCCAATCCGAGGTATATTTCCAACAAGATCTGCAATAGATCTACCAGCCTGACGTTAACAGAAAAGGTGAGATCGTACCGTCTGCGTCAGTTGGAGAACGGTTAAGGGAGTCTGAGTTGTACCTGCAGAAAGGATCGAAAAGATGAAGATGCAAGCTTTCCTGTCGTGCGCCCTGATCGCGTTGATCGGTCTTGGCAGTCATACGCATCTCGATTAGTTCTCATGCACAATCCAATTGGTCTTGCATAGAGATCGGAATCGATCCTCGTCGAGTTGGTTCCATGCATGAGTGCTCGTGTTGAAAAGATCGTCATAGTCTTCATAGACGCGGTTACTCAGGTAGTGACTCTTCAGGTAGGCCCACACACGTTCGACCGGATTCAGTTCCGGTGAATACGCCGGCAAGTGCAGGAGCGTAATGTTTT
>CAUZBA010000113.1:0-8773 GCA_963577635.1 Phycisphaerae bacterium | reverse complement strand
TTTATCGCGTACAGCACCATGCCCGAAGAAACGCGCGATCAGAACTGGCCCGCCTACGCCAGGCAGGAGGGTTGGCCCGAGGATCCCGACGACGTGCCGCGCCACATCAAGACCGACTGGGACATCAGGACCCAGTACATCATGGCCGCGATCACGCTGCCGATCGGTCTGGTGTTCGGCTTCTTCCTTCTGCGGTCATACGGCCGGTGGGTCGCGTCGGACGAAGACGGCCTCACGACGAGTTGGGGGCACACCGTTCCATTCGACCAGATCGCGCGACTCGACAAGAAGCGATGGAACAAGGGCATCGCCGTCGTTCACCAAACGGACGGTCAACAGAAACTGGTGCTCGATGACTGGAAGTTCGAGCGCGAAGCCATGGACCAGATCGTTGAGGAAGTCGAATCGCATCTCTCTCCTGACCAGGTCGACCAGCCCGCGGTCGCGGTCGCGGACCCATCGGATCACGCCGGCGGCGCGGGCGAGCCGGGCAACGACCAGCGAGATTAGCAACGGGGTCGCGAGTCGTTCGTGCGCGGCGCCCTTCGGCCCCATGGGCAAGCGATTCCCGCCCCCGATTGCTCTTAACGGCCGGGGGGACATTTGTGGGTCAGGATCGGTGCGGTCGACCTTACGACCTATCGCGGCCAGGTGACTCTTCGTTCCGCCGGGCCACGCAGTGACACACTCCTGCAGGCGATCGACAGGCTCTACGCGACGAATCTCGGCGTTACCGCCATGGCGCCGCAGGTGAAGTTCTCGGGAATCTCGCTGGGTGGAAACCCGACCGCGCTCGATGAAGGACCCACGAGGATCAAACTGTTCTTCGAAAGCGACGCCGACGACCGATACGCCGAGATTTTCCTCGATCTGGACATTCAGGAGGGCACGATCCGGTTGAACGAGAAGGACCCCGATTACCGCAAAGCGGTCGTGCAGGCGCTTGCGGGTCAGTGAAGGGTATGAGTACTGGAGGGCGCAAGAGCCGGACTGCACAAAAGCAGAAAATCAGGAAACAGGAGTCGGACTATTTTCCTCCGCTAGAGCGTTTTCATCCATGACGTAGCGTTTTTAGCGTCGGCGAAGTCCGCCAGTACTGGCGGAGCGCGGAGGGCGAAGCAGGCGACCCCGCTGCGGGTCGTCGTTGCAGCACGACAAAGCCAGGCGCGGTTGCAGCCAGCTCAGGACGCTACGTCATGGATGAAAACGCTCTAACATTCACCTTCCCGTCACCCCCGAGGTCCTGTTCAGCATCGAAGTACCGACGCCGGAGACGCCCCTGCTGAAACGGAGCGCGTCTGCCCGTCGATTGTTCGTTGACCGCTGCGAACGGCCCCCGGTCATGCCGGTGGTCGATCGGCGCCCGGACCGCGCGGAGGGCATGCCGATCTGGCGGTGGACAAAAGGCGGGGCGTTCACGATCAGGCGACCGCTGAAGTAGCGAATCGAGCAGAACTGACCGCCGTTGTTCTGCCAGATGTCCGGCTCGATCGTGTCGCGGATGACCTGGGCGATGTCTTCGGCCCGCTCGGCCCGCGACGGGACATCCTGGCGTTCGCGGTCGCGGTTGGTGTCACCGAACAGTCCGCTGCCACCGCTGCTGCTTCCGCCGCTGTTTCCACCGCCGCCGCTGTTGGTATTTCCCAGGGCGCTGGACAGGTCGAAGGCCGGCGCATTATTGAAGTTGGGGACGCGGTGCAGCAGACCGCCGATGTCGTAGACCCGCAGAACAGTGTTGCGTATGGCCTGCTGCCTGGTCATCACCTCCACAACCCAGGGCGTCGGTTCGATGACGAATCGCGTTTCGGGAGACCATTGCTGCGTCATGAGTTTCAGTAGCACCCCGGCGGGTATATTTCTAAGGCGCAGTGTCATTTCGGTATCCAGATCGACGCCCTCCTGCTCGAAAACGGCCCAGTGCACGATGAGGGGAATGTTCGTCGTCTGCGACCACCATTCGAACGCTTCGCGCGCCGTGGTGTTCTGGAAATCCACCTGGCTGACCACCTGGCCCAGCAAAAGTCGCATCGACGCGCGTCGCGGTGTCGCGGGCACCGTATTCCGCACGGCGGCATCGACTCGACTGCCCGGGGAACGTGACGCCGGGGCAACAGTCTGGGCGCTAGAGAACCCGGTGATCGCGCCGACCAGGACCGCGACGACCGTCTGGCGGCAGCATCTGATCATGACGCTGTTCCTGAGTACTGAATGCTTACGGTTACCGACCTGCGGGGCCGGCACTTGCAGGGCCCAGGTGATGATAGGCGTGGCGATCGGGCAGGCAACCTGCGCGATGAATCGCGAGTGCTGCGCGTCCGCGTGATTGACTACGCGCTAGAAAGTGCCCTTCACGGCGCGCGGGGTGACTGAGCCGCGGCCCGCAGCTTCGGAAGGATGACCTGCTCGGAAAGGATCTTGACGCACGCGGTGACCGGTATCGCCATGATCAGGCCGATCAGGCCCGCCAGGGCCCCGCCGATCAATACCGCCAGCAGGACGGTCAGCGGGTCGAGGTCTGTCGCCTTGCCCTGGACCAGCGGCTCGACGACCCAACCGTCGAGGCCCTGGGCCACCACGAAGACGATGGTGGGCCAGAGCACGACAGTGATCTGAAAACCCTCGTGGACGGTGGCATGATCGACCGCGGCGAGCGTTGTCGCGACGAGCCATCCGATCGACGCGGCAAAGGGCGCCAGGTTGAGCATTCCCGAGAGCATGCCCAGCAGGAGCCAGTAAGGCACGTCGAAGAACCACCATCCGGCGCTGAGGATCAGTCCCATCACGACGGCCTGGATCAGCCGGCCGCGCACGAACGCCGAGACCGTGCGATCCATCCTGCCGAGGAGATTGACCGTCTCATCTCGGGCGGCGACGGGAATGAAGGAACCGAACCACGACACGATGCTTTCGAACTTCCACGAAAAATTGAAAAAGCAGAAGGCGACCACCACAACGGCCAGACCGATGTAAAAGGTTAGATTGATCGTCGAGTTGATCAGGTCGAACCCGAAACTCAGGACACCGACCACCAGCAGGCCCACGGAGCGCAGGTCGATGTCGCCCAGCGGTGCGCCCGCGTTATCGTGGGCGTCGGCGCCCAGCGATTCGGTCGCGATCTTCTTGGCCTGCTGCCAGTCCAACCCCAGGGCATCGGCGATCGTCACGGCGTAGCCTTGAATGGCCTCGAACAAATCCTGAAGCTGGCTGACCAGTTCCGGCACGATAAACAGCAGCAAACCGCCTGCCACCGCGACGCCCACGAGCATGAGCGTCGCGGTGCTCAGCCATCGCGGCACTTTGCATCGCGTATTGCCCCAGGTCACCAGCGGGTTGAACACGTAGGCGAGGACCAGCCCAAGCAGCACTGGCGCCACGATCGCTCGCACGCAGTACGCGGCGGCGAGCAGCAGAGCCACCACAAGCAGCACGCAGAGATCGCGGACCCAGCGGTATTCCCAGAGGTGTGGATTCGGGTTCATGCGGCGCTACCGATCCGCTACTAACCGAAGAATCGGCCGCCGCGCGGCGGAGGAATGAAATTTGCGGTTCTAAGCGGCCGACGTCAGATGTTCTCGCTCAGCGACAGGGTCTCTGAGAACACCTCTTCGAAGTCGTAGACGTTGCGGAAATCTGCGATCGAGTCGTCGTCGGTCTTGGCCAGGATCTTGGCTTCCACCATCGCAAAGATGATGTGGCCGAAATCCTCGCTGGAGTTGATCTGCCACCGCTGGAGCACGGTCCGCGCCAGCAGGCCGTACTGCTGAATCGCGAAATCACGCAGGCCGAAACAGAGGTTCCGGCCCGTCACGTGCCTGCTCACGGAGGGCTCGGCGTCCGGATCCGAATCACCGTGGATGCGGTTGACGGTGAATTCCAGAGCCCGCTGCAAAAACAGAAACGCATCGAGCGGATACGGCGTGCGGCGGGCTACTTCGATGATGTCTGGCGTGTCTTCGATGACCCCGGCTCCTTATAGGGGGCGACCGTATTGGTTAACCTTATCCGTCAACCCGTCCTCGTCAATCCAGATGCGTCAACTGACTGTATGCACTGATCTAGCCGCTGATGTAGCGCGGATCGACGATCGCAACGTTCACCATTATACGGCCAGCTCGCCACGCGTTCGATCGGTTGCATCGTGCGCCACACTCCGCGTCCCTGAAATTATAGGATCGGTCACTCCAAGCCGGCCAGATCGGCGGTGACCGCCTCGAATCCCGCCACGACCCGCGCCATGCGGCTGAAGTCGAGTTTGTCCAGTGTGTCGCTGTGTTCATGGTAATGGGCGTAGCGGAAGGGCAGCGTATCCGAGACCATGACCGCCGGGACCCCGTGTTGCCAGAACGACCAGTGGTCGGACCAGCCGACCCCCTCGATCCAACCGGGTAGGGCGGCGCCTTCGGATGGGAACGCGGCATGGGCGCGAAAGACGGCGACGACCCTGCGAACGAGTGGGCGTGATTCAAGGTTACCGGCAACGCCGATGAAATTGCCTTGCTTTGGGTAGACGAGGCTGAACGGCCGGGGATATTGCTGGCTGTCTGCCTCATCGCTGTAAAAGCCCAGGCCGTCGAACGAGATCATGGCATCGATCCGTTCCTTCCGATCGCGGCACCGTCGGGAGTACACCCAGCTGCCCATCCGTGGTGTCTGAAAGAAGGGCGGTTCTTCGTTGGCGAAGGCAACGAATCGCAATGTCCGCTGGGGCGGCCGGTCCGCGAACCGCCGCGCCAGGGCCAGGAGGCCGGCCACACCGGTGGCGTTGTCATTCGCTCCGGAGCTGCCGGCGACGGTGTCGTAGTGGGCCCCGATGATCACGATGTGAGCGGCTTGATCACGGCCGGTCAGTTCAACCTCGAGATTCACGCACGTACGACTGTTGACCTCGAAGGGCTGACGGTTGACCGTATATCCGGCATCAGTGAGCGACGACTCGATGAAATCGGCCGCCTCGACATAGGCGGAATGCCGCAGCACGTGGCGCTCGCCGATCCGCGTCGCCAGTTGTTCCACGTCACGACGCAGTTCCACGGCCAGTTCTTCCTGGCCCGCGGTCATGGGCGGCAGCGGTCCGCGGTGACTATGTCCCGGCATCGAGGTCATGTAAGCCCAACCCCACACGAGCAACCTGGACATCACCGCGAACAACATAACCAGCCTGATCACAGCGCCGCGTGTGATGAATCGAATCTTTGGTGGAGGCATTGAGGGATCAGGCACGAAGGGCAGAAGCGACATAGCGACATAGCGACATAGCGACGGAGCGACGGAGCGACGGAGGGGAGGTGGAAGATTACTTTGCGACATGGCGCGTACCGGCGCCTATTGCTCACGCACCGCGATTCGTCGACACTCCTCCGCTCCCCCCTTCGTCGCTCCGTCGCTTTCCCCCTTCGTGCCTTAATGCCTCTCTTCAAAATCCCCCATGTCGCATGGATTCGACCGACGGAGGGAAGGGGTAGCGCGCGTACACCGCCGTCGGCGCCAGCTCCCACATGCCGGGGGCGGGGTAGACGTCGCCGACGTAGCCGGATTCGTGCATGACCCGCAGGACCGTTTCGAAGCTGGGTTCCTCGCCGTTCTCGTCGCGCAGGGCGTTGGACCGCGCGCCGAGAAAACTGACCGTGGCCGAAGGCAGGCGCTGCGTCCGGGCTCGAATCATCTCGGTGACGATCTTGAAGCCCGTGGCCAGGTCGTTTGATTTCATCACATCGTGGCTCGCGGGCCGCAGCAGGGCGAGCACCTCGACGGCATCCATGTCGTACTTGATGACCTTGACCGACTTGCTGTCACCGGTGCTGAACTGTTCCGCCCGCTGCGTGATCGAATGTTCGTCCCACTGGCTGGTGGGCAGGTGGTGGGCCAGCTCGGTGATGATGCCGTGGCTGTTGCAGTTTGCGTTGACCGCGCAGACTAGCGATCGGTATCGACCGGCCAGCAGGTCCTCGAGCAGCGACTGGCCCCACATGATGCGCAGTCGCCGTTCCCCGTCGGGGTGACGGTAATCGGCCGCGTCGGGCAGCAGGATGATCCGGTCGATCACATCCTGGGATTCCATGAGGCGATCGCCTTCGCCGTCGTAGATGTGCTGGTGGGCGTCTTGCGTGGTCATGGTCGCATTCCGTTCATTCCAGAAGATGGAGAGTACGATATTGAGACATTAAGTATACCGGTCTGAAGATCGATTCGGCGCCGGCTTGTTCCGCGGAACGCCGCTTCCTACCATGTCGGCCCGGTTGACCCGAATCTCAGGGTAAACCGTTGAACACCGAGCCATGACGCCGCACACCCATCACATCGATCCCCAGGTGCTTCGCGAGCGTCGCGAGCGCGTATTTCTCGTGCTCGCGGGTCTGTTCCTGGGGACGCTGGCGATGCTCAACATCCTCGGCATCAGCCGGTTTCTAGTTCTGGGTAGCGCCGGCTCCTGGACGTTCGCCGTGGCCGTCGGCGTGTTGCCGTACCCGGTGACATTTCTCTGCACCGATTTCATCAGCGAACTCTACGGCCGCAAACGGGCCAACGCCGTCGTCCTGGTGGGACTTCTGGTGAACGTCTGGGTCGTGGCGATCCTCTGGCTCGGCGGCGTGCTGCCGCCGGTGCCGCCGCTCGACCCGGCGACAGGCCTGCCGGATCAGGATTCATACGACTGGGCATTCTGGAAGATCCGCAACCTGACGTTCGGCGCCGTGGCCGCATCCATGATCGCCTACCTCGCGGCCCAGTTCTGCGACGTCTACCTCTTCCACTTCTGGAAGAAGCTGACCGCGGGCCGGCACCTCTGGCTGCGGAATAACGGCTCCACGCTCGTCAGCCAGCTGGTCGACACCGTCGCGGTGATTCTGATCACCCATTTCTACGCCGGCGCCCTTCCGTTGATCGCTGATGAGCCGGTGTGGCCGCAACTGCTGGTGTTCATCGCGTCCGGGTACGTGTTCAAGTTAGCCGTCGCCGTGCTCGACACGATCCCCTTCTACATAGGTGTGCGCTGGCTCTCGCAGTACCTGAGAATCGATCCGGCCGCGGAACCAGTCGCGGATTGAACGCAGACGGTGGAGGCCGAGCCGGTTCCCGATCAACGACCCTCCGTCGCTGCGTCCCTTCGTCGCTCAATCTCGATCGCGGAAGCCGCACAATTCAGTAACATAGACGCGGTCTGACAACCTCATCCGTATGCGAGTAGCGCACCATGTTCGAATCAGTTGAAATGGCGGAGCCCGATGCGATCCTCGGTCTGACCGAGGCCTTCAAGGACGATCCGAATCCTCACAAGATCAACCTGGGGGTCGGCGTCTACAAGGACGAGCACGGCAAGACGCCCGTCCTGGCATCGGTTAAGACGGCCGAGCAGCGCATCCTCGAACGCGAGCAGTCCAAGGGTTACGTCAGCCCGCTCAGCGGCACCGCCGAGTACGTCGCCGCCGTGCAGAAACTGCTGTTCGGCGCCGACCACGACATCATCACCGCGAGACGCGCGGTGACGGCGCACACCCCCGGCGGCACCGGTGCACTGCGCCTTGTGGGTGAATACCTGCAGAAGAATCACGCCGGCGCGACCGTGTGGCTCAGCGACCCGACGTGGGCCAATCACACGGGCATCTTCGAAGCCGCGGCCGTGCCGACCAAACGCTATGCGTACTTCGATCCGGCAACGAACGGTCTGGCGTTCAAAGCGATGACGGATGCCCTCGAGCAGGTTCCCGCCGCAGACGTCGTGTTGCTGCACGGTTGCTGCCACAACCCCACGGGCGTGGACCCGAGCCCGCAGCAGTGGGGAAAGATCGCCGACCTTCTACGCCGACGCGGCATCGTGCCTCTGGTGGACTTCGCCTATCAGGGGTTCGCCACGGGGATCGAAGAAGATGCCACGGGCCTTCGCGCACTCTGCGACGCGGTGCCGGAGCTTCTGATCTGCTCCAGCTTCTCAAAAAATTTCGGCCTCTACTGCGAGCGGGTCGGCGCCCTGACGCTCGTGGCCGACGGCCCGCTCACCGCGCAGAAGGTGCTCAGCCGCGTCAAGCTCTGCGTCCGGCGCAGCTATTCCAATCCGCCCGCCCACGGCTCCCAGATCGTGACGACGATCGTCGGCGACACCAGCCTTCTCGCCCAATGGCAGGAAGAGGTCAAGCAGATGCGCGACCGGATCAACGGCGTCCGCAAGCTCTTCGCCGAATCCCTCGACGCCCGCGGCGTCAAGCTCGGCGCCGACGGCAACGCCTTCATCACGCGCCAGACCGGAATGTTCAGCTTCACGGGCCTGAGCAAAGAACAGGTCAAATCGCTCCGCCAGGACCACTCGATCTACATCGTCGCCTCCGGCGGCCGCGTCAACGTGGCCGGGATGACCGGAGGCAACATGGGAACGTTGTGTGATGCCTTGGCGAAGGTGGTTTGAAGAGAGGCATTGAGGCACGAAGGCACGAAGGGGGGAGTTGAGTGTCGGGTGTCGGGTGTCGAGTGCGGTGCATCAATCTGATCGCAGATGATTCCCCTTTGAAATGTCTGATCTGCTTCCTGACGGAAGCCGGGGTGCCAGGTCGTTATGCCGATCCCTAACCACCGCTGTCCAGGGACGTTGGCGTGGGAATACCTGATTCAACCCGTCGCAGATACTGTGTTTCGGGTATTGCTGCCCGGACCACACCTCTACTCATGACCTGCCCCCACGAGTTGTACCAGTCTCTATGTTAGTTCCTCGAGGTGCTCAATGGGCTGCTGATGCGGGCGCAGCGCAGCGGAGCCCGCCTCAGCAGCGAAGATCGCCTCGGGTGCG
>CAUZBA010000112.1:0-8901 GCA_963577635.1 Phycisphaerae bacterium | reverse complement strand
GCCGTTTCGGACGTATGGCCGGGACTTACGACGCCTTAGCGATTCTAGCCGCCTTCGTTTTGCTTAGTCTTACCGCCTTTCTGATCATCACCATGCCCTGGTTGGGACCGGGAACCGGCCCCTTGACCAGTAGCAGATTCTTCTCGCTGTCTGTGGCGACCACCTCAAGGCTTCGCGCGGTGACGCGTTGGTCACCCTGGTGGCCGGCCATCCGGATGCCCTTCTTGGGGCGCCCCGTACCCAAATTGGCCGCCCGACCGCCGATTGATCCGGGCGAACGGTGCTTGCGTTCCGTCCCGTGCGATGCTGACAGGCCCTTGAAGCCCCAACGCTTCATCCCACCGCTGAACCCCTTGCCCTTGCTCGTGCCGCACACGTCGACGTACATCACTCCTTCAAAGGCATCCACTTTCAGCTCCTGGCCGATTTCGATGTCAGCCGCTTCCTCCGGGCTGATGCGAGCTTCATGGTGGTAACGCTTGGGCGACAGGCCGGCTCTGGCGTCGTGGCCTATCAGAGGAAACGTGGAGTTGCGAGGCTTGACATCCTCGAACGCAATTTGAGCTGCGTCATAACCGTCGATATCGGCGGTCTTGATCTGGCTGATGTGACACGGCCCGGCCAGTATCACCGTCACCGGAACGTTCCGGCCCGACTCGTCGTAGAGCCGCGTCATCCCGACTTTTTTTCCCAACAGTGCCGTAATCATGGGTTCAGGCAACTACGCTTTGATCTTCACGAAGACGCCGGCCGGAACCACCAGCCGGTTCAGTGCTTCGACGGTCCTTGCGTTCGGGTCCTTCAGATCAATAATCCGTTTGTGCGTGCGGATTTCGAACTGCTCGCGGCTCTTCTTGTCAATGAACGGGCTGCGCAGCACCGTGTACCTTTCGATCCTGGTCGGCAACGGTATGGGGCCGGCCACGCGGGCGTTGGTTCGCTTCGCGTGATCGACGATCTCGCGCGCCGAGGCGTCCAGCGCCTGGTGGTCGTAGGACTCCATCCTGATTCTGATCTTGCCTTCGGCCACTGCTGTATGGTCCCGGCCTGCGATTCCAGCATGTTTCTCGGCGTGCGGACACCCGCCCGACCCAAAAACATAATCGAGTAGTCTATCGGCAGGCTCGGGCCTGTCAACGCCATCTGGTCCCGGTCTGCCGCATCGGGGGGTATGCCAGCCTACGGCTGAGTCACTCGACGTCGCAGACCTCGTCGAATACCTGCTCCTCGACGAATAGCGGCACCTCAGTGGCCACGCCCAGAGCGATCGCGTCGCTCGGCCGCGAGTCGATGTCGATCAGCTGCCCGTCGCGGCGAAGGTGCAGCCGGGCGAAGAAGGTGCCGCGACCCAGTTCGTCGTGCCGCAGCTCGGTGATGACCACCTTTTCTATGGCGGCTCCCAGGGCCTCGACGAGGTTGGACATCAGCTCGTGAGTCTGAGGCCGCGGCGGCTGCTGGTTCATCAGACGGCGTTCGATGGCCGCCGCCTCGTGCAGACCGATCACGATGGGAAAGCTGCGCTCGCCGTCGACCTCCTTCAGCTCGACGATATGCGAATCCTCGGTTTCCCGAATCAGGATGCGCGTCAGCTCGACTCGGACCACGGTGGGCTCCCAACGGTCGCCGCGTCGCGACCGCGCCATTCAGGCTCACCCTATTGTACTCCCCTCCCATCCGGCCATCGACGGGATGGCCGGATCATTGGCTGCGCCGCCGCAGGACGGCATAAAAGCAGCCGTCGCTGTAGCTGCGCTGCCGACCGCGGGGCGGTCGCAGTACTGATTGCAGCACGTGCAGCCTGAAACGTTCGGCCATCCAGCGAACCTGCTGCTGGTTCTCCGCTTCGTCGAGGCTGCAGGTGATGTAAAGCACCGTCCCGCCCGGGGCCAGCAATCGAATCGCACTGGTGGCGATCTGACGCTGCAGCGCCACGAGCGAATCGACCGACGTTCGACCGTAGCGATACCGCGCTTCGGGTCGGCGGGCCAGAACCGCCGTGTTGCTGCAGGGAACATCCAGAACGAGCAGGTCCACGCCGCCCGTGAATGGTTGCAGGGCGCCGGGCTCGGCCACCTGAAGATTGGCGCGATCGGAAAAACGCCGACGCAGGGCCGCCCGGCGATCGGCGCAAATGTCGGTCGCGACAATCCGGGCGTCGCCGTACCCGCCGAGCAGTTGGGCCGTCTTGGTTCCACGACCGGCGCAGTAGTCCAGCACGCATCGCGCCGGCGCCATCGGGACGACCGCGCTCACCGGCTCCGCGGTGGCCGGGTCCTGAACGCGGCGATCCGAGTGTCCGCGCAGAAACTCTGTCAGCTCGTCGCGCGAACGATGCCAGAGCACGAACCGCTCATCGGCGTGCGGCTCGGTCGCACCGGCCAGGGCGCCCTGATCAAAATCGCGCTCGACGGCAACGATCGTCGGCGGCGTGCGCAGTCCCTGCAGACACATCGACACGGTTCCGGCGCGGCCGTACTGCTTTGACCAACGGGCCACGAGCTGTGACGGGTGGCTGGTCGCGAGCGTCAGGTGATCCAGCCATTGGCCCGGCGGCGGCAGGCACGGCTCGACAAGGCGCAGGTAGCCGTCTTCGAGAGGCAGCCGGTCCGGTCCCGGCGTCCATGCGGAATGCGTCACCCGCTGGTCGACCAGGCCGCTGAGCCTGCGCAGGACCGCATTCACCAGGCCGCCCGCGCCCGGTCGAATCCGGTCCCTGGCCAGTTGTACCGAGTCGTTGACCACCGCGTGGGCGGGCTGGCGGTCCATGAACACCAGTTGGGCCGCGGCGGACACCAGGATGCCGCGGAGCATCGGCTCGAGGGCCCAGAGCGGCTGGTTGCCGATTCGGTCCAGCAGGTGCTCGATCGTGATCCAGCGCTGCATCGCGTGGCGCCCGATGCGCAGGGCCAGGCGACGGTCGCGCAGGTCGAGGCGGTCACAAGACAGCGCGTCCGGATCGAAGTCAATAAAGGAACGGGACACCGACGCCAGACTCTCCGCGACGACGGCGCGGGCGGGACTCACCGAATGTGAGGCCATTACAGGTGGTGGGGCTCGTCAACCGGCGGGGAACCGGACTGTTCGCGCGAACCCTCGTCGACCGCGGCACTGAGTGCCTCGTCCAGCCGATCCAGCAACTGGTCCACCCTGAACGGCTTGAACAGGACTCCGCAGAGTCCATCCTGGCTCGCGCGTACGATCGAATGGTTCGGGTCGTAACCGAAACCGGTCATGAGAATCACGGGAATGTCGTCACGGCCGCGGCGAGCGGCCGCGAAGATCTCGTAGCCGTTGCGATGCGGCATCTTGATGTCGGTCACGATAACATCGAACGTTTGCCGCTCGAGCTCGTGGATCGCTTCGTAACCGTCCTTGCACGCGGTGCAGACACAACCGTGCTTGGTCAGGACATCCGCGATCGTGGTGCGGATGCTCGACTCGTCGTCGGCGATGAGTACGCGTTTACCGCTGAATCGCGGCTGTTCATCGTCCCCATCGGTCCCGCCCGCATGGCCGAGGACCGTGTTGGGACCGGCGGCCACGTCGCGAATAGTGCCCCGCAGTGACTGCACGTTGTCGACGATCTTGTTCAGTCGCTGGCGCATCGAATCGTCACCGATGTATTCCTCCATGAGCGTCTGGGCATCGGTGACGATGTCGTTGAGCGGCTGGGCCATCTCGTGCACGACGTTGTCGGCCATCTGACCGCTGGTCGTGCATCGTTCGATGACCAGCAGCTCCAGCACGTTCAGGGCCAGTGCCACGTATCGTCCGAATATCTCCGCAAACTGGCGGTCGTCTTCGCTGAAGGTTCCGACCGTCTGCGATTCGATGTTGAAGACGCCGATGACCTTGTCGTGCAGCCACAGCGGCACCGTGAGCGAGCTCTTGCTATGGTCGATCCCCAGGATGTAACGCGGATCCTTTTCGGTGTCGTGGCACACGTAGCTGCGGCCCGCCGCCGCGACGTAGCCGCTGATTCCGTTACCTTCCGGATGGGCGTAGATGTCGATTTCGATCGCCTCGGAGGGCATCCCCTCCGCAATCACCACCTCCAATTTGTTTGAGCGCTTGTCCAACAGCCGAATCGCGAAGTGATCGAAGTGCATCAGATCGCGGCTGTAGCGGATGATCTTGTCCTGGAGCAACTGCAGCCGCGCGTCGGGCGCCAGGCGGCTGATCTGCTCGGTATCCAGTCGGGTCAACTCGCGCCCCGCCGAATCGATCGCGTTGATCTTCTGTTGCAGACGCTGCGTGCCGGTCGCGTCCCAGACCACGGCGACCACCTGCCGAATCTGGCGGCGCTGGTCTACCACCGGCGACGCCACCAGCTCGAAATATCGCCCGTCATTGGCCTGGAAGGAAAACTTTTTGGAACGCGGCTGCTGGTCGCTGCGCTGGGTGCGCAGCTGCTCGCCCAGCAACGATCGCGCGTGGTGGCATGTCGTCTTGACCTTTTCAAACACGTCGGTCGAAAAATCGCGCATCCGCTTATTGGACCAACTCACAATGCCGTCCGCGTCGATGACGCACACACCCTCGCCGACCGTGTTCAGGACCAGGCTGGCCTGTTCACCGACCAGAGCCCGTTCGATCGGCAGAAAGTCACCCGCGTCTGAAAACACCGCGTCATAGTGGTTATTTCTCAGGGCGAGCAGAGCGTCCTCCATGCGGTCGAACAGATCTACCTGGAAATCACGTTGAAGGGCTTCATGGATGCCCAACTGCCGGACGGTGTGGCCCTCGAAGATGAGCAAGCGCGGTCGTCTGTCTTCCATCAGCGGTGGTATCGGCTGCAGGCACCTGCCGGCATCATTGTAGTTTACGGCCGGGTCGGGGTCCCGGTCAACGCGGCGAGCGCCCCGCGGCGAGATCTGCGACCGCCGCGACCCGCACGGCCGGTTGGCGGCGCGGGCGAGGTGAGGGTAACCGGTCGGCCTGTGGTTGTGCCGCCGCCGTGATGTAGTTTCGAGGCATCATCCGACATGACCGTGCGACTGCAGCACCGCGGTGGATTCGAAAAGCCGCTTGGTCACTGCTGGCACGTGTTTCGCATCCTGTTTCACCATGCGAACTCGACTCGATCCCCGCGCCCGATTCGCACTGGTCGCGGTGCTGTGCGTCACTGGCGTCGGATGCGCCGGGCGGTCACACCCGGCACCGACTACGCGCGGGTGGCACGGAATGAGCCAGTCGATGGCGACCGACGCGCCGGCCCTCCGCCGCGCTGCGAGGGGCCATGCCGTCCGGGACACCGTCCCGTGGTACGCAGCGCGCCGCGACCGTGAACCCGCGGTCATCGTCGGCTCCCGGGGTCGCACCAACGAGCAGAGCGTCACGACGACCTACGACAGTCAGTTCCTCTCATCGACGAACATTCGCGATCAAGTCCGCAGCCGAACCGTCAACGTTCAACGACGGTCGGCGACTTATTGAAACTAGCCCGCATTTCTCACCAGTTTTGCCGCTCGGTGGTGTAACGATCAGCGGTGTTGGGACTTGCGGCGGGGCCTTTGATGCTCGGCCGGTGACATGGCGCGCACCAGCGCGGCTGGTTCGCTCGCTGGCTGGGACGCACAAGCGATCCTCCGCAGGCGTAGCGGAATACTACGTCGAGGACGGATCGCACGGAGGACGAAGCCAGCGACCGAAGCCGCCCGCTGGGCGGTGAAACTGGTGAGAAACGCGGGCTTGAGAAAATCACACCGGGAATGCGGCGTCACGCGGCCTGAACGCCAGGTTCGTGCCTTGATCGCTACGCGTTGCGCTCATCCGGGGCTAAGATGACCTCATGGCACGGACACTGGCGACCGACGAACATCCCGCCATCGCTCCGCTGCGTAAGATCGTCGGGGTGAAGGGAATCCTTTCTCATCGCGACGAGTTGATCGTGTACGAGTGCGACGGGTTTTCGGTGGCCAAAGGTCTGCCCCTTGCGGTCATTTTTCCGACGGACACGCAGCAGGTGGCCGCGTGCGTCGAGATCCTGAACGGCCATGACCTTCAGATCATCCCGCGTGGCAGCGGCACCGGTCTCGCCGGCGGCGCCGTCGCCTACGGCCCGGGCATCATCATCTGCACCAGTCGGATGAACCGCATCGAGAACATCGACATGCAGAACCGCTTCGCCGTGGTGCAGGCGGGCGTGCGTAACCTGGCACTTTCCGACGCGTTGACGGGCACCGGGTTGCACTATTCGCCCGACCCTTCGAGCCAGCGGGCCTCGAGCATCGGGGGCAACGCCTCGACCAATGCGGGCGGCATCAACACGCTGAAACACGGTGTGACCACGAACCACATCCTCGGCATGGAAATGGTGCTGGCCGACGGGACCATTCTCAATGCGCGGTGCGGCGGCCTGTACGACGGTATCGGCCCCGATCTACCCGGGCTCATCTGCGGTCACGAGGGCACGTTCGGCATTGTCACGAGGGTCTGGTGTCGCCTGGTCCCCAAACCGTCCCACCGCCGTACGGTGTACGCCGTCTTCGATTCGACCTTCAACGCGTGCAAGACGGTCAGCGACGTGATCGCCGACGGGATCCTGCCCACCTCGATGGAAATAATGGATGAGTCAATGATCCGGATCGTGGAAGACGCGTTCCACTTTGGTTTCCCCACCGACGCCCGGGCAATGCTCCTGATCGAAATTGACGGGATCGACCAGGTCCTCGATGAGCAACTCGAACAGATCATTCATATCGCTCAGGACAACGGTGCCCAGAACGTCGAGGGTTGCAGCGACGAGGCACGGCGCGATCAACTCTGGAGCGCCCGCAAGAAGGCGTTCGGCGCCGTCGGAAGGGTCAGCCACAGCTACTGCACGCAGGACGCGTGCGTGCCGCGTTCGATGCTGCCCGACGTGATGGTGAAGGTAGGCGAAATCGGCCGCAAGTACGACATCCAGATCACCAATGTCTTTCATGCCGGCGACGGCAACATCCACCCCATCCTGCTGTTCGACGAAGATGATCCGGAGCAGGTCCAGAGGACGCTTCGAGCCAGCCAGGAGATACTGGAACATTGCATCGACATCGGGGGCACGCCGACCGGCGAGCACGGCGTGGGGGTGGAGAAGCTTCACCTGATGGACCGGATGTTCACGCCCGACACGATCGACACGTTCAAAAAGGTCAAGTTCTGCTTCGATCCGGACGGGCGCATCAACGATGCCAAGAAGATCCCCAGCGACAAGACGTTCATCGAACTCGTCAAACCCATCGCCGCCAACGTGCCTGGAGGCGCCCTGTAGCGTCAATGGCCGACCAGGAATCGAGCAACGCAACGGTGACCATCGACCACGCGGACGATCTGTCGTCGCTGGTGCGCGACTGCGTTGAGCGGCAGCAGCCGATCGTCGACTACGGCATCGCCCACGCACACCTGGGCTATCCGCCGCCGCCCCGTCACGTACGCCTCGTGCAACGGGGCGCGGTGATCGAGCATTACGATCGCGACATGACCCTGCGGGCGGCGGCCGGTGCCACCATGGGCGAGCTCAACGAGCATTTGCGAAGCCGAAACCAGTTCCTGCCGATCGACGCCGACTCTGACCTGACGCTCGGTGAGGTGATCTGCCACAACGTGTACGGGCCTTTGCGCGCCACCTATGGCGCGATACGCGACCTGCTTCTGGGCCTTCGGTACGTGGACGGACTCGGCCGCCAGATCCACGTCGGTGGCCGCACGGTCAAGAACGTGGCCGGTTACGACCTCAGCCGTTTCATGGTGGGCAGCCTCGGCCAGTTCGGTGTCGTGTACGAGGCAACCATTCGAACCTACTCGATCCCGCATCGCGTTTTTTGCGTCGAGCTGCAATTCAACGACGCCACGGTCGTGGATGCACTGCTCGGCGAATGGCTACTGACAGACGCGGCCCCGGGTTGGATGCTGTTGAAGATGACCGAAGATGGCGCGATCGTGCGCCTGGGTTACTTCGGCCGCGCGACCGCTTGCGAGGTCCAGGTCCGGGCACTGGAGTCGATGCTCTGCGGACGTGACGACGTCCAGATCATGGGCACGGACAGACGGTCGCTCGGAGATGATGCCGACCAGCGCGGCGCGCGGCGGCGATGGCGCCGTGAAGCGACGGGGCTCTGCAAGGTCATCGTTCCGCCCGCGTGTACCGGGGCGTTGTGCAAGGCACTTTCGCAGTGGGCGGCGGATCACGCCCTGATCAACGTCGACGCCCTCCCCGTACACGGCTGTGTCTTCGCCGGAGGCACCATCGACGGCGACTTCGCCCTGGCCATGGACCAACAGATCAACCAGCTGATCGACCGGGTGGGCGGCCGGCGCGTCTGGTATCGCCGACCCGAACCGGTCGATGCGATTGATCCCTACGGTCCGGCCGGGCCGGATCTTTCGATTCTCGGCGCGCTGAAGCATACGATGGATCCGAACGACCTTTTGAACCCCGGCCGATTTGTTCGGCCACTGCCTGGACCACTACTTGGATCACAAGAGGAGCTGGTGTGACTCAGACAGAGGCAACGGTACGTGTGATCAACGGCCTCGGCGAAGACCCGCCGGCATCGCGGCGGGGGCGTCCGAAGGCACTGGCACTCGATCCGCGCACGTACCAACGATCCCTCGACTGCGTCCACTGCGGCCTTTGCCTGCCCGCGTGTCCGACGTACACAGAGAACGGCCTCGAAGCCGACTCCCCTCGCGGCCGCATCTCCCTGATGAAGGGCCTTGCGGACGGCCGCATCGATGCGACGGCGTCGGTGTTGGATCACCTGGACCTGTGTCTGGATTGCCGAGCGTGCGAGACCGCCTGCCCCTCGGGCGTGGTCTACCACGAACTGATCGAGGAGTCTCGGGCCAAGCTCGCCGGGATGCGTCGGCGCCGACTGATCGATCGGTTCGTGGATTTCGTTTTCTACCACGTGTTTCCCT
>CAUZBA010000111.1:0-8940 GCA_963577635.1 Phycisphaerae bacterium | reverse complement strand
TGACCCGAGGACAACGACCAGCCACGCGAAGCAGGGCCATGCCGGCGGCGAACCTTCGAACTGGAACGCCAACGGGTTGGCGCCCTGGCTGAGAACGACTGCCAGACCCCCATCAGCACCAGCGCCGGCATCGTGAACAGCACGCCGGCGGCAAGTGATTCACCCGCGGGCACGGCGGTCTGGACCTGGTTGTTTTCAAGAAGATTTGGACGGCGCATCAGGCGCAGCACCGCCATCGAGACGACCGCGGCGGGGATCGAGGCCGAAACGGTCATCCCCACCTTCAATCCCAGGTAGGCGTTGGCCGCGCCCAACAGGACGGCCAGGACGATCCCCAGGACGACCGACCGGACCGTGATTTCAAGCACGGACGCTGAATCCCGCGTGGTTCGTTTCAAGGGATAGCAGTTTCCAACCGTCCCGATTTGCCGGCTGCGCCGGAGATCCGCGGGCCGGTTTTGCACCTACGATACAATGATCGTCCAAACGCCCGTAACGCCCGTAGCGCGAGCGTACCCACCCGATTCCGGAGCGAAACAAGCATGTGGTGGTTCGGCCTGAGCGACACGGATCAGGGCCGGGGGAAAAATCCCGATCAGGACTCGCGGCACGGCCCGGCCGGCCCCGACGAGGCCGCTGCCGCTGCGCCGGACGGGCCCGCGGACGACGACCCGCAGCAGGACCCGGACGGCGAGATCAACGACCTGGCCATGAGGTTGCTGCCCTGGGGTGTCTCGTTCCTGACTCACGCGGGCCTGATCCTGCTGGCCGTCTTCATCGTCTGGTCGGCCATTGACGGTGGCGACAAGGACAAGCAGCCGATCATTCCGATCGCCAAGCTGAGCCAGACGCCCGGGGCGCCGGTAAAGATGCGTACGACGCAATCGATATCCAGATCCAGTTCGCGGCAGCGCGCCATGGTGACCCAGAACAACAGCATCTCGCCCAACCCCACCAAGACACCGACCAAGTCGACCCTGATCGGCGTGCGTGGCGGCGCCGCGGGTGGCTCCAACCCGTTCAGCACAGACATCGGCACCGACACCGGCATCACTGCGAAGTTTTTCGGAACGGGCGGCAATGCCTATCGCATCGTGTACCTGATTGACGCGACCGGCTCGCTGATCGATTCGCTGGACTATGTGATCATCGAATTGAAACGCTCGATCAACCAATTGAGCTCGAAACAGTCGTTTACGGTCATCTTTTTTCAAGGCGACCAGGTCAAGGAGGTCCTGCCAAGGGGCATGAAGATCGCTACACCGAAGAACAAGGCGAAGGTGATCGAGTGGATCGATCCCAGCTCGGGCAACGTGACACCGATGCTGCCCGGGAACCCGGTCCCGGCGCTGCGGCTGGCCCTGAAATACCGTCCGGAATTGGTGTTCATCCTCTCGGATAACATCACCGGCAGCGGGCGATACGAGATCGACCAGCGTCACCTTCTCAATGAGGTCGAGAAGGCCAATCGTGCCCGCACCGCAATCAACACGATTCAGTTTCTCTATCCCGACAAGCTCGAGGAGTACGGTCTGAAACCGACACTGGAAATGATCGCGACGCGTAACGGCGGCGAGTACCGATTTGTCGACGCGAGGGAGCTAGGAATCGAATGATGGCGCTGCGGCACACGCACTCACGCGCGAAACTCCTGGTCATCACCGCCATGTGCGGCCTGTGGATCGTCGTGGCGCCCGGCACGCTGGTCGCCGACGACGTCAGGATTGGTTCGCGATGGCATCGCCAGGTGACGATTCAGGAGGTGCATAATGGATTCCTCGTCTACACGGATAATTTCGGCAACGAGCACGAAAAGAAACTGGAGCTCGTTCGTGCCCTGAACATCCCGACTTTCGAAGATCTCGGCAGGGCCCATGACGCGCTCGACGCCGGCGAATTCACCGAGGCCGTTACGTTGTTCGCGCGCGTGCAGAAACAGGTCCGCCGCCCGCCGTGGCTGAAGCACTGGATCCAATGGCAGACGATGAGCGCGCTGGCCCGCTCGGGCCGGGCGACCGAGGCCGTGATCGCCTACGTCGAACTCGATCGAATCGGCGCGGACGCGTTTTACCTGTCGCGCCCTCCCACGACAGCGGTCGGCGGTGCCGACGACGCAGAGAAGCGCGATGTGCGGCAGCGATTGACCGATGCGATGCCGACCCTGCGCCCCGAGGCCCGCGCCGGTGCAAAGGTGATGCTCCGCAGGATCGCAGAGCCCGCAGCACTGCCACCGGGCCGCGAAGTGGCGCCCGCCGAACCCGCCTCCGCACCGCCGATCGGCAACGAGGAACAACCGTCCGCGGTGGTCCTGCCAAAGGCCCTCGCCGACGACGAGACGACCCTCCTGTTGCGTGCCGGAAAGTTCGATGAAGCGATACAGACTGTCGGGCAGATACTGAGCCGCAAGAACGTGGCGCGCATCAGCATGCGCTGGTATCAGCGAGGCGTGGCAAGCACCGCCCTGGGCGATCGCGCCACCGATCCGGCCGAGGCAGGGCGACTTTACAAGGACGCCGGCCTGGATTTCATGCGCGTCATCGTCTATTTCCCGACCGGCATCTACCGCGCCCCGGCGCTGGTGGAGGCCGGATACGTCCACCACCGGTTCGGTCAACCCCGAAAGGCCAGGCAGCTCTACGCGCAGGCTACCGAGGGGATTCGCGCGATCGAGAAGAAGCTGGAACCTAAGATTTATCAGCGGTTGCAACAACTGCTGAAAGCGTTGAACGAAGAGCCGAGCGCCGCCGACAGGCGCTGAGGGTTCGTGACCGCAGACCCTGGCGACGCAGGGGCGTCGCTCACCCACGACAAGGAGACCCAATGCGCCGAATCCCGATCTCGTATGGCGTGGGCATCGTCCTCGCGGCTGCACTGCCTGCATTCGCGCAGGAAGGCGAAGACAGGACAATGTCCGTCTTTCAGATGTTCTTCTGGAGTGGCGACTTCGTCGGCATCCTGATCATTTGGCTGCTTCTGCTGATGTCGGTGCTCAGCATCGGCTATTCGATCAAGGTGTTCATCGACTATCGGAGGGTGACGTTGCTGCCCGAGGAATTCCACGAACACGTCAGCACCATGCTGAACGACAAGCGGTACCGCGAGGCGATCGACTACTCCGAGCAGGATCCAAGCTACCTGGCGAAACTTCTGAATGGAGCTCTCGGCGAGGCCAACAACGGTTTCGGCGCCATGGAGCGCGCCATCGAAGAGGTGGGAGACGCGGAAACCACGCGCATGCTGCGACCGATCGAGTACCTCAACGTCGTCGGCAACATTTCGCCCATGATCGGCCTTTTCGGGACGGTCTACGGCATGATCCGCGCGTTTCAGGTTTTGGTTGAAGAGGGCGGCCGCCCGGACGCGGGCCTGCTGGCGGCGAGCATCTCGACCGCGCTGGTCACCACGTTCTGGGGCCTCGTGGTCGCGATTCCGGCCCTGGCCGTCTACGCCCTGATCCGCAACAAGGTGGACGCGCTGTCATCCGAAGGCATGCTTATTACCGAGGAGCTCATCCGGCCGTTTAAACCGGGGGCGAAGAAAACCGGCGGCTCAAGCAGCCGGCCGAGAGCAACGCCGAATCCGGAATGAGCCGCCGGCAGTCGCAAGTCTAAAGTCCCAAGTCATGGAGTCGGACCATCTTGCGACATGCATACGAACGCGGCGTGTGACACAAATAAAAATGGTCAGTCTCGTTGACTTTTGACATTCAGACTTGTGACTTGTGACTCTTAACTCCGACGCCTTCGACAACTGAAACCATGTCTAAGAGTAAAGTCCACAAACCGGGTGCCGCGAAACCCAACATGAACATGACGCCGCTGATCGACGTCACGTTCCAGATCATCATCTTCTTCATGCTGATCAACAATATCGTTTCGGAGCAATCGGTTCAGATGATCGTCCCCAATCTGGACGAACCGGAGACGCGCAAGATCGAGGAGATGAAGAAGGTGGTCATCAACGTCGCGCCGGTCGAGCACGTCCTGCCACAGCAGTACACGATCAAGCAGCGCAAGGACAGCCCGTTGCTGGGGCCGGACCGCGAAGAGGCTGGGGCCCTGAAGATCGGCATGAACGAATATCGCCTCAAAGGGCCGGCGAGCGTCACGATGGGAGAGGCCCTTCAGGGGATCCAGAGCGACCTTGAACGATATCTGGCCGCCGACCCGGAGATCGAGGTCGAACTGCGCGCCGATTGCGCCCTCTACTACGAGCAGGTGCAGCTGGTCATGGCCGCAATAAGCCAGACCGGCGTCAAGACCGTGCATCTGGTGGCGTTCCTTCCCGAAGATCAGCGCCAAGCGAATTGATCGACGATGGCCGAACCGAATCCACAACCCGATCAACCCGAAAACGGCGTGGACAGCACCATCCACCACCAGTCGCGCCGCCAGCGCAGCGGCCGGCAGCCGCCGCAGGTGCAGTTGAACATCACGCCCATGATCGATGTGATCTTCCAGTTGCTGATCTACTTCGTCATCACGGCCAGCTTCGTCATGGACGAAGGCATCCTCACCGCGAAACTGCCGCAGGGCACCGGCAAGGCCGAGGGCGTCAAGAAGCCGCCGGAGCGACCCATCAAGATCCGTCTGACCTCGCTTTCGCTGCCGAACGAGTGCCGGATCGAGCTCGTGGGAATCGGGCGAAGCCCGCGGCATTTCAGCGAACTGGCCGAACAGCTGGCGGCATTGCAGTACAACGAACAGAACCCGAGCGGTTCGTTCAAACCGGACAATCCGATGATCATCGAGCCCGACGGCCGGGTGCGCTGGCAGCACGTGGTCAACGCGTTCAACGCGGCGGTCAAGGCGCGATACACGAACGTGGCGTTTGCCCAGGCACAATTGGAAGAGGAATAGTTGAAGACAACGATTGAGCCGCACGCGCGAGGCGGGACGCGTGGGGCGGGACGCCGAGCGCCGTCGCGAGCGATTAGCGAGCGACGGAACCCAGCAACGTCTGGCACTCCAGACATTCTCACTGCCTTGGACTTATGAACGGAGTCCGATTGTCCCCCGGCCGAGCGACGGAACCCAGCCCCCGAGGCACACGAGGCGACATCACCACCCCAGACTCGTGAGGCGAGTCCGAATTCCGCAGGCGACGAAACCACCACCGCCCATCCCAACCCACCATGACCCCGCCAGGAATCACCAAGCCGAGTCTCCCCAAGCCACACGGCTTGACCACAGGCCGCTTTATCGCGGTCGTCGCGGTGTCCGTCGCCCTGGCCTGCCCCGCGCACTCCCAGGTTCGACCGCAGTTTCCCAAGAGCAAGCTGATTGACGGCCTGGTCGAACGCGGCATGACCACCCTGATCGACCACCTGGTCGCGACCGACCCGCCCGATGATCCCGCCGAAGCCGGGGAGCTGATCTACCGAGTGCACCTGTCGCGCTGGGAAGACGGCGAACTCGATTTGCAGATGCGCATCGACGAACTAGGGCACGCCGAGGAAAAAATGCTCGCGTTGATCGAGGCGCATGGCGACCACGAATCGCGGCCGATCTGGCAGACTGACCTAGCGGGGATCCTGCTGTTCGCCAGGCTCGACATGGCCAACGTCGCGGGGCTCTTCTACGAGTTCGCGGTCCCCACAGCCGAGCAGCGCCTGGTTGTGGAACGCAGCGCCGGCGAATCGCTCGAACACCTGTCGGACGCCCTGCAGAGACTGTTCGTCCTCCAGGGCGAACTGCCCAAGCAGGAGGATCACGTTCAGAATCGCGTCAACACGGGCAGGTGGGACCGGATGATGAATCAATATTTCGAACTGCGGACCCGGTTCTACACCGGTCAGGCGTGCCTCAATGTGGCATTGCTGGACGACGGCCACCCCTTCTACCGTTCTCTGAACAAACCCAACTCCAAATTGCGCCTGCGTGGGAAAACCGTCGCCGACGAGCGAGCGCGGGTGGTGCGCATGGGAATCGAACATCTCGAGGACTTCGTCCGAAACCCTCAGGATCCGCACGGTGTTTATGCCGGGTCGCTGTCTCTGACGGCGCGTCTGTTGCTGGTCGATCAACGACCCGACGAGGCGCTACGTCACCTGAACCTGCTTACGAAACTCCCGGAGCTGCCCCCTGTGGCCGACCTGGTGATGCAGATGACGATGGCCCGGGCGATCCATCGAATGGGAAGGACCGGTGAAGGGATCGAGCGGCTGGAGGCACTACTCAATCACGAGCTGGCACGTGGCGACCCGCTGATCCGACTGCTTGTAGTCGATTGCACGCACCGCATGCTCATGGCCGAGGCCGAGGCAGCGCCCGAAACGAAACGACGCGCTGCCGTGCAGCGCGCGTACACGGTCTACGACGTGCTGATGAACGACCCGAGTCTGGGCTCCAGGGCCTCGGATATGCGGTCGTACATCTATCGCCGCTGGACCGCCGGCATGAAGCCGGGGCAGGATCTATCGGCGCTGCCGCCGATGGTCCTGCGCGCGGTGGGCCGGCAGTCCGCCGAGGAGGCCGGCATGGTTCTGGGCCAGTCGAATGACGTCCACGACCCGAAGCAGCGTGATCAACTGCGCGATGAGGCCCAGGCGAAGTATCGGCGTACGATCGAAGTCTGCCGGGAACTGCTGCGACGCGCGCCACTGCGTGCCGAGGACGAGGCCGAAGCCCACTACCTGCTCGCACTGGCCACCCACCACGCCGGCAGTGGCGAACGCAGCACGACGATCGACGCCGTGCGCCGTTGGACCGACCTCGCCGGCCAACAGCCGGATCAGGGCGTCGCGGAACAGGCCATCAGCCACGCCGTGAATCTGGCCCGCCCCCTGCTGCTCGAAGACCCGGACGACGAGCAGGTGCAACAGCTCTACGAACAGGCCACGTCCGTCCTTTTTGACAAGTTCGCGCAGATTCCGGCCGCGGATGTTGAGCGCATCCACTACGCGCAGATCGTCTTGATCCCGAAAAACAAGTTTGAACAGGCCGTGACGATGCTCGCCGGGATCGAACGGCGCGAAAACAATTCACAAACCTATTACGCGGCGCAATCGGAGGTGCTGTTCTGCCTGAAAAGGATGATCGACCTCGCCGACGACACTGAGCGGCCCCGACTGGCGTTGGAATTGCGCAATCGTGTACGCCGCCTCAAAGAGGACATTGCGTCGATCCAATCCGGCGAATCGGGGACCGCGGCGGCGACGGCGATGGCCCTCGCGCAAGCCCACACGGCGATGGCGGCTGTGTTAAGGCAGGAAGGAAAACATCAGGCTGCCGCTGACGAACTTCGGTCGGTTGAAGGCCTCGACGTCCCGGCGCCTGTGCGGCACGCAGCCCGCGGCGACCTGATCAGCTCCCTGGTTGAGCTCGGCCATTTCGAAAAGGTGCAGGCCGATGCGAAGCGGCTCATGGACACGGCGCCCGGCGACGCGGCGCCGGTGATCTACAACGTCCTGGAGCGGATCGGCCAGCGAAGCAACGCGCTGCGCCGCGAGGCCGCGCTGCCCGACACGACCAAGGGGCGTCGCACGGCGTTACTCGAAGAATCGCAGTTGTCGGCTGGCGCCGCCGTGACCCTGGCCCAACTGCTGCTGGCCTGGGCGCAGGAACAACCAGAGTTGACCCAAGCGCGCATCAGCGAGTTTCACATCATCGAGGCCAGGGCGCAAACGGTGGCGGGCATGTCCGGGGCAGCGGTCACGACGCTGACTCGGATCAGAGAACAACCCGAGTTCGCCAACGACCTGATGCTGCTCGACGCGCTGGCCGACGCTCATTTTCAGGCCGGCGAACGAGCCGGGCATGGGCAAGGCACCATCGACGATGGCCGGCGGCAAAGCCTGGTTGCGGCAGCCGATGTTCTTGACACGATCCTGACCGGCGTTGAACCCGATGACAACGGGCCATACCCCGCCGAGTGGTGGCACGCGTGGGTACGCCGTCTGCGGATCAACGAAATCCTCGGCGAGGGCACACAGGACATTCCCTTTCGTGTCAGACAACTCCGCCTGACCGACCCGATGCTGGGCGGAGAACCGTATCGAAGTCAACTGCAGCGACTTGAGAACAAACATGCGCTTGGTGGTTGACACCTTCACTCTTCGGACGTTGCGTCGCACCCAATGCCGCTCTCGTACTCAGCGAATCGGTACTCGTACTCGATCGTATGGGTAGCTCGACGAACCGACGACAACACTCGAGGCGGCTGAATCGAAATCGGCTGCCGCGTGCGAAATAGAGCGGATTTCGAGTACGAGTACGGATTCTATGAGGGATGAACAAGCCGCATGGATCGAACCACCGGCTGGGACCTCGTCTGCGAATTTGTCAGCGACGCGGGGCTGCGCCGCCACATGCTCGCGGTGGAGGCGGCGATGCGCGGATATGCCGCGCGGCTCGGCCACGACGCCGACCATTGGGGCGTTGTCGGCCTGATCCACGATTTCGACTGGCAGATCCACCCGACGCTACCCGACCATCCGCTCAAAGGTGCGGACATCCTGAGACAGCGCGGCGTGGACGATCAGATCATTCGCACGATCCTGTCGCACTACTGCGTTGGCACCGGGGTCGAGCGAAGTGAGCCGATCGACTTTGCCCTTCTGGCCAGCGACGAGATCACGGGACTTATGATCGCCTGTGCCCTGGTCCGGCCCAGCAAGGACATTCGCGACATGGCGATCAAGAGCGTGAAGAAAAAATGGAAGGACAAATCGTTCGCGGCGGGCGTCGAGCGCCCGCACGTGGAACAGGCCACGGCCGACTTTTCCCAGGCATGCTTCGACGGCAAGCTCGACCTCTGGGAACACGCCGGTAATGTCTTGACATCCATGCAGGACGCCGCCGAAGTGCTCGATCTGGACGGCAGGCTGGCGAACGCAACCGATGCGAACCAAGGCGGCTAACGACGACGGACGGTCGCCTCAGGCAAGATGGCACGCGAATCACAACCCTTCGTCGCTTCGTCACGGAGTTTACCCGCCGA
>CAUZBA010000110.1:0-9106 GCA_963577635.1 Phycisphaerae bacterium | reverse complement strand
TCCGAAGAATGGTTTGGGCATCCATGCCGAAATCTCCTTACGGCCACCATGGCCGTAAGGATCAATCGGATCAGTGACTATGATATCTTGAGCTTTCGTAGCGTTGTAGTACTAGCAGGACGCTGCAAAACCCCGGATTCTGGCGTTCGCCCAAGAATCTCCAATTTTAAACTACCGCTCTCGCTTCGCAGATCGAGTCCAAACGCGTTGAAGGCAAAACTTTTGAAAATCTCAGGTACGCATTTTTGCGCCGACCGAGTTTTGCAGCGTCCTGCTAGAGCGTTTTTCCCTTGGGCGTCGACCGCTCAGGACGCTATAGTTAAAGCGAAACCGAAGGTCCGCGAAGCGAAACCGCTCTAACACGGCCCCGCGCCGTTCTCGTGGCGCCGCGATGGGAAACACGACGATGCCACACCCGATCAACTGCGGCACCTATTCCTACACGATGCTCAGCTTCGTCGAGGCGTGCGGCCACATCGCCGCCAACGGGTTCGGCGGCGTTTATGCCCACAGCTTCCGCACCGAGCGCAGCGGCGGCGCCCCCCTGCCGGTCGCCGAGGCTCGCCGGGCCTTCGCCGATCTCGGCCTGACGCCGACGGTGGCCATGTCCGGCTCGCCCAACTTGAAGGTGGGTGTCGATGCCGCCGTGGATCGCTATAGGAAGCTGGCCGACGCCGGCACCGCTCTCGGCATCCGCTGGATGCAGGACTGTGACGTCCTCCTCGACGAACGCGACGCGTACGTCGACGTGGTGCGCCGCGCCGCCGACTACGCCGAATCCAAGGGCATGGCCATCACCATGAAACCGCACGGCGGCTTCGCCATGACGATCGCGGACCTCATCGATATTCACGAGCGCGTGAACCATCCGGCGTTCGGCATCTGCCTCGACCCGGGGAACATCATCTACTACTCCGTGGGCGAGCACCGCCCCGAAACCGACCTGGCGGAACTCGCGCCGCTGGTGACCACGGTCATCGTGAAGGATTGCGTCATCAGAGACGGCGAGCCCGACGTGATGATCGTTCCGGGTGAAGGTCTTGTTGACTTCGAAACGGTGTTCGGCACCCTCTTCGACGCCGGGTTCGACGGGCCGTTCAGCGTCGAGAAAGTGCCCGGCAAGTCGGTCGATGAACTGGATGCGAATTTCCGCCTGGCGCTTCAGTTTATTCGCAAGCAATTGGAACGGTGCGCGGCATCGGGGGGCTGAACCACCTTGGCCAGACTATCTCGCGGGCGACCCCTGCTTGTTCTTGCCGTCGCGTCGGTCTTCGCAGTAGCCGGATGTCGAAGTGACGACGCTGGCGCGACACGCGCTCGGACGCCCGCCGACACCAACGCGCATCTCACCACCACACCACCCTCCCACGGCGAGCAGCGCCTGCTCTCAAACGTGCGGCAGCTCATCTTCGCCGGCCGCCGTAGCGGCGAAGGATATTTTTCCGCCGACGGCCGGATGATGGTCTTTCAATCGGAACGCGAGGCGGGCAATCCCTTCTTTCAGATATACCTGATGGATATGGAGTCGGGGCGCACGCGGCGCGTGTCGCCCGGCCTCGGCAAGACCACGTGCGGATGGATCCATCCGTCGGGCGACCGGGTGATGTTCTCGTCGACGCACGACGATCCGCAATCGGCCGAGCTTCAACAGCAGGAACTGCAGCGCCGGGCGGCGGGAAAGAAACGCCGATACTCGTGGGACTACGACGAGCAGTTCGAAATCTACAGCTGGCAGCGCGACAGCGGCGCGCTGACCCGGCTGACCAGTGCCCGCGGGTACGACGCCGAGGGCTGCTACAGCCCGGACGGGCAGCGCATCGTCTTCGCATCCAACCGTCACGCCTACGCCGAGCCGCTGTCCGAATCCGACGCCGCGATGTTCGAGGTCGACAGGTCCGCGCTGATGGACATCTACATCATGAACGCGGACGGATCCGACCCGCGACGCCTGACCACGGCACGCGGATACGACGGCGGACCGTTCTTCAGTCCCGACGGTCAGCGGATCTGCTGGCGACGATTCGACGAACAGGGCGCGGTAGCGGAAGTGCGCACGATGTACACCGGCGGCACCGGCCAGAAACAGCTCACAAAGATGGGCGCGATGTCGTGGGCCCCCTTCTATCACCCCTCGGGCGACTACCTGATCTTCACGACGAACGTGCACGGATTCGGCAATTTCGAGTTGTACGTGGTGGACGCCGACGGCCGGCGCGATCCGGCCCGCGTGACCACGACCGACGGCTTTGACGGCCTGCCCGCCTTCACGCCCGACGGTTTGAACCTCGTCTGGACGTCCAAGCGCACAGCGGATGGCCGCTCGCAACTGTTCGCGGCCGAATGGAACGACGCCGCGGCGCGTCTCGTGCTGGGCCTCGCGTCCAACCCGGACATCGACCACCAGGTGACGCGGCAGATCGAGGCGGACTCGGACCCTTCCACGATCACGCAGCTTGGACTCAAACGTCACATCGGTCGCCTCGCCGGTGACGCCATGGAAGGGCGCCTAACCGGCACGCGGGGTGAGAAGCTTGCGACACAGTACGTTGCCGACTTGTTCGAACACTACGGGCTCGAACCGGCCGGCGACGACGGATTCTTCCAGCCCTTCGAGTACACCGCGGGCGTCGAAATGGGTGCGGACAGCCATCTACGTCGCCACGACGACCCGCACGGCGCGGCGCCGTCACCGGATCGCGACTGGCGACCGCTGGCCTTTTCCGGTGTCGGCTCTTTCGGGCCCGCACCGGTGATCTTTGCCGGCTACGGCATCACTGCGCCGGCAGACCAGACGCACCCATCGGATGAATATGACTCGTACGCCAACCTGGACGTGACGGGCAAATGGGTCATGGTCTTTCGCTACTTGCCGCGAGAAATTCCGGCGCCGCGCCGTCAGCATTTGGCGCGGTACGCGGGCCTGCGCTACAAGGCGATGGTGGCGCGCGACCGCGGCGCCGTGGGACTGATCGTGGTCAGCGGGCCGACCGCCGCGGTGAAGCGGCAGCTCGTGCCGCTTTCGTTCGACGCCTCCCTCGCGGGCACCAGCATTGCGGCGATTTCGGTGACCGACCAGGTTGCCCACGGGTGGATGGCCCCATCGGGCCGGGAGCTGCGGCGCCTGCAGACCGCGCTCGACGGCGGCGAGCCGGTCATGGGTTTCGAGCTTCACGATGTGAGGCTGTCGGCCACGATCGATATCCGCCAGGAGAAGCGGACCGGTCGAAACGTCCTCGGCCGCCTGCGCGGCGCCGCGGCGGACGACCAAATCGTTCTCGTCGGCGCGCACGTGGACCACCTGGGTCGCGGCGTCGGATCGAGCTCTCTGGCCACCACGAAAGACTCACAGGCCGTGCACTATGGCGCGGACGACAACGCCTCCGGCGTCGCGGCGCTACTGGAAATGGCGCGCATTGCGGCAGACCAGGTGCAACGAGGAGAACTGTCGCTGCGCCGGAATCTGGTTTTCGCGGCGTGGTCCGGCGAAGAACTGGGCCTGCTCGGCTCCGGCCATTTCGCCCGCACGTTCTCGGCGTCGGGTAACGAGTCGGCGAATCTCTACCCCGCGATTGCCGCGAACGTCAACCTGGACATGATCGGCCGCTACCGCGACGGCCTGACCCTCCACGGCGTTGGATCGAGCAGCGCCTGGCCCGTATTGATCGAGCAGGCCAATGCACCGATCGGCCTGCGGATCAATCCGCAGAACGACAGCTACGTCCCGACCGACGCGACGACATTCTTCGTCAAGGGCGTGCCCGTGCTCAGCGCGTTCACCGGCGCCCACGAGGACTACCACACGCCGCGCGACACGCCGGACAGGATCAACTACCCGTCCACGCAGCGCATCACGCGCTTCGTCGCCCGGATCGTGGTGGCCCTGGCCACGGCTGAGGACGTGCCGGACTACGTCGCCGCCAGCCGCTCGCGGCCTGGTGCCTCGCGCGGCGGTCTGCGCGCGTATCTCGGCACAATTCCCGATTACAGCCAGTCAGATGCCAAGGGTGTGAAGCTCTCCGGCGTGGCCCCGGGCGAGCCGGCGGACAAGGCGGGCCTGAAAGGCGCGGACGTTGTCGTCGAAGTTGCCGGTCGCCGCGTCGAGAACATCTACGACTACACCTATGCGATCGAGGCCCTAAAGATCGGCGAACGGGTCGGCATCATCGTCGTCCGCGACGGCCGGCGGCTGAAACTGAAGATCGTGCCGGAGTCGCGGGAGTAGGGGCAGAGAGAGCAGGACCACTTTACTACTCTTTCCCCGTCCTGCTCTGAACCCACCAAACACACCCGCCGTAGTAATAATCTGGCCTATTTCGGGCCCCGCGGGCCGTGTGCGCCCGCTCGTCAGTCAGGCGGTTCACATGACCAGGCAATACACATCAGGGGATGTCGCGTACGTCAACGGGACGAAGGTCGTCGTCGTGCGCCGGGTCCTGCACAACCAGCCCGCGTACCGTGTCCGCACTCTGAGGGCGCCGACGAGGGGGCCGTGCGAAGAGTGGGTCGTGGACGGGGTCTACCTGAGTGACGATCCCAAGCGCCGCGTCGGCCTGGTGGCCGTGCAGCCTCGCCGCTCGGTACGGCGGCGGTCGGCGGCACAACTGTCGCACGCCTAACCCGCATTTCTCACCAGTTTCACCGCCCAGCGGGCGGCTTCGCTCGCTGGCTTCGTCCTCCTTCCGATCCGTCCTCGCCGTAGTATTCAGCTACGCCTGCGGAGGATCACGTGTGCGTCCTCGCCGGCGAACGAACCTTCCACGCTGGTGCGCGCACTGTCACCGGCCGAGTATCAAAGGCCCCGCCTCAAGTCTCAACACCGCTGGTCGTTACACCACCGAGCGGCGAAACTGGTGAGAAATCCGGCCTGAGCGGATCGGCAACGCGGTCACCTCAAGATGACGAACCCGGCGCGCAAGCCGCCAGCCGCCGGGGCCCTTATAATGGTTGCGGAGATCGAATCAGACGCGAAGAGTCCCTATGTCAACACTGCAAGGCCATCTGCTGGTCGCTTCGCCCAAGTTGCTCGACCCCAACTTTGTCAAAACGGTCGTCCTGATGGTCCAGCACAACGACGACGGTGCCCTCGGTGTTGTTCTGAACCGGACCACCGGCACGACGATCAAAGAGATCTGGAACCAGATCAGCGACACACCGTGCGAGCGGCGCGACAGCGTGCACCACGGTGGACCGTGCGAGGGCCCGCTCATGGTATTGCACGGCCACCAGGACATCTCGCAGATCGAGATCGCGACGGGCATCCATTTCTCGACTGACTGCGACAATGTCGAATGGCTGATGGAGAACAATCACGATCCGATCAGGTTTTACGTCGGGTGCGCCGGATGGGCGCCGGGTCAGCTGGAATCCGAGTTGATGACCGGCTCCTGGCTGGCGACGCCGGCCACGTTCAACCAAATCTTCCGCAGTAACGGCGACCAGTGGCTCGAGGTCACCAGGCAGATTTCGCGGTCGATGACGTTTCCGCCCCTGGAACCGAACATCGTTCCGGAGGATCCGACGCTCAACTGAGACATCTCGCCGAACGGGAGAGTTGACAGGATCACGGGATCTGCAGGATTTACAGGATCCGGAATTGGGTTTTTTCTAAGGAGAATATGGCGCCAAAGAACAGCGAGAGATCCCGATTGTCTGTTGTACTGGCTGACCGAGCCACTCTCTTGGTTCCGATCCTGTTGATCCTGTTGATCCTGTTGATCCTGTGATCCTGTGATCCTGTGATCCTGTGATCCTGTAAAAATCCTCCCTGCGACGCGCAGCCGGCCGGCTATCCGACCCGGTGCAGCGGTTCGATGCCGGCGGCGACGCGGTCGATGTTTTCGGCGATGACGGCGGCGCGCTTGCGACTCGATCCGTCGGTGAAGGCGGCGATGTGCGGTGTCACGACAACGTTCGAAAGGGTGAACACCGGGCGCCCCACGTCAGGCGGCTCGGGGTCGAAGACGTCGAGTCCGGCGCCGCCGATTCGCCCCGCCTGGAGCATTTCGTACAAGGCTTGTTCGTCCACCAGGGCGCCGCGGGCCACGTTGATCAGGTACGCGCTCGGTTTCATCATCTCAAGCCGGCGACGGTCCAGGATTCGGCGGGTCTGATCGTTCAACGCGACGTGCAGGGAGACGAAGTCACTTTCTTTGAGCAGCGCATCGAGCCGATCGAGGGGCCAGACCTCTGTCGCTGTCGCACTTTCGGCGCTGGTTGGATCGATCGGCGTGCGGTTCACGCCGATCACGCGCATTCCCAGCGCCGTGGTCAGCGCGGCAAGACGGCGACCGCTGTTGCCAAGGCCGATGATGCCCATCGTCTTGCCTTCCAGCTCGATGCCGGGCGGATGCAGCCAGCGACCGGCGAGGAAATTCTGCTCACATTTCTTGGCCCGATGCGTCAACATGAGGATAAACATCAGCGCCGTCTGGGCCAGAGAGGCGGCGCTGGTCGTGCCGGGCACGTTGGCCACCTCTAAACCCTTTGATTTGAGGTAGGCCACGTCAACGTGCTCGTAGCCGATGCTCATGATCTGCCACAGGCGCGCCCCGACGGCAGCGTCCATCATCGGCCTGGTGCCGACGTGGCCCCCGTGGTCGACCACCACGTCCACATCGCGAAACTGCTCAGCCATCGCGCGATCTGCGTCGTAGATCGCGATGTCGTGACGCGGACGTACGGCGACAATAAGGTCGTCGCACCACGGCGTGAACAGCCCCTCCACCGGAAGCAAAAGAACATTCATTCGTGCGCTATCGGCCATGGACGTTTCTCTTAGCTTAGGAACCTGCGGCCCTGATCGATTTCATCTGCCCATGCTATCAAAGGACCATGGTTTTATGCCTCACGTTCATATCGTTTGAAACAGGATCCTGATCCGAATACACTCGGCCTGCAATGGCGGACGAACAGGCCCCCGAAACGAGCACCCCGGCGCCGGCGACGGACTCCGCCGCTACCAATCCCAACCCGTTGAAAACACTGGCCTGGGTCGGCCTGATCGTTGCGGCGATTTTCGCTGTTACCGCGATGGAGGCGCCCTTCTATTTTGTGGACAGCCGCACCGAGGCCGAACTCAAGGAACTCGAGGACACCTACGGCGTCGTGCCGATCCACCCCGATGACGTGCACATCGGCGCCCCGTGGCGCTACTTCGGAATCTCCGTGCTCTGGTACATCTCCGCCGGCTCAGCGGTCGTGGGCGCCGTGTCGCTTGTCGCGTCCTGCAGAAAGCAGGCCCCCGGCGCGAAGTAGGCAGGAATTGACAGGATTAACAGGATGGATAGCGGAGATCTACAGGACCGGATTGGGGAGAAGTGGAGCGGATAGTGGGCACAATGGCCGATTCGGATCGCTCCTTATCGCATGTCGCCGTTGGTCACTGAGAGCAAACCCATTGCCCAATCCTGTAAATCTCCTCGCCCCATCCTGTTGATCCTCTCAACTCCCCCGTTCGTCCCCATGTTCGGCAAGTTTGGATTCGATGTAGGCGCGGTGCGTCTCGATGTACGCTTCTCTGACAATTTCTCGAGCATCTTTTTGTGACGGAAACCGGGCGGAGAATCCCGGCACCTGCGGGTCGATGACCAGGCGTGCTGCGACGACCTGGGCAACTGTCCACGCCGACTGGTGCTACCACGTCCCATGAAGACCTGGATGATGACGACCTTGCCGGAAAAGATGATCAAGATCGGGGCCAAAGTGGTTCGGCATGCCAAGTACGTCACCTTCCAGATGGTGATAGTGAATTGCCACGAACAACCATATACGGCATTGTCGGTACTGCGCTATTCACTATTCAGGCTCAGCCCCAAGTTGTCCAACGGCGCTGTTGCCTCGATCGCTCTACAGCCGACCGGCCGGTTATGATGACCGCAACGAAGCCGATCATCCGGCCGTGGATCCGGTAGTGCGGCAGGTCTTCGGTGGAGGCGCGGTGCATCGGGCGGCAGCTTTGAGACGGAGGTGCTCAAGCAACCACGGACCGTGAGGGCGCTGATGATGATGTCCGGTCATCGGATCGATCGTGGGCGCCAGGTGGGGGCGGGAGTGTTCCCAGTCCGGGGACCGTAGGAGAAATTTCGGATTCCGCGTTTTCCGAATTATCACCGATGAGGCGATTGCGATGAAGAACATCATGATTCACCGGTCAGCGCGCCCACTCGACGTCGACGGGGACCTTTCGAAAGACCCCTGGGATCACGCGGTCTGGTGCGGCGACTTCACCGTCCTGGGTGACCCCTCGCGGACGGCCGTATCGGGGACGTCGTTCGCCATGGTGCACGACGGTAAGTCCTTGTCAATAACGAACCAACGCGACACTACGCGAGCCGATGCTATATTGAACGACAACGATGCCAACAGGTCATGCCCGACCCACAGCCCATCTCCTGGGGCAACATTTCCCACGGGACGCCCGACCACAGCACGAAGAGGATCCCGGTCAAACATGCGCGATCCGGTAGAGGCTTGCGCCCGGAATGGCATTCCCTGCGCTCTTTCACCGGAATGTGTGGCTCGATGATCACCCATAATTCATTGCCAATAAGGAAGATGTGCGGTACAACGCGACACGATGCTGCGACATGCGAGAAAGCGGGCGAAGGGACTCGAACCCTCAACATTCAGCTTGGTCTGCTGGTTCTTGCCCCGACACGATCCTCAGCGGCCCGGCAGCGATTGACTTCGGGGCCAAGCAGGCGCCGCCACCGCCATGACCTTAATCGTAGATAACTTGTGAGTACGCGACGGTGCTGTTTTCGCCATCAGAGACCCACACGGCGATTTCGTACGTGTTGCCCCTTTGGTAGCCGAACAATCTTTCCAGCCTTCTCCAGTTGAATTTGGGCGTGCTTCCTTTCGCATCATCAAACTCACCGTCGTTGTCCATGTCCCATCGGTAGGTCAGCCGGGATGGCCTGCCGTCCGGATCGTACGACATCCCCGCATCGAGATAGAGCTTGTCGCCATTTGTCAGGGAGTACGGTCCGCCTGCGTCAGCGACCGGCGCTATGTTGGCAGCTACGATCACCTGGGAATTCGCGACGGTGCTGCCTGCGCCATCGGACACCGACACGGCTATTTCGTAGGTGTCGTCACTTTGGTA
>CAUZBA010000109.1:0-9217 GCA_963577635.1 Phycisphaerae bacterium | reverse complement strand
CAAAGCTCAGCGCACGCTGGTGCGTGAGGCGAAGCGGCGAGGGATCCAGCTTCGTCAGAGTTGTCTGCGTGTGGGCAAGCGAGCGTTGTTCAAGCAGGGCCATTACGCCCATGCCAAGCAATTCAAATGAGCACGCAAGCAAACGAAGAAGCTCAAGACGTATCTGGGGCGAGTGGTGCGTGACATTGAGCGCAAGGCAGGGAATCAGATGGATGCGCGGCTGCAGACGTTACTGGCCCGTGGCTATCGTCTGCTAGAACAAGAGCGAAAGAGCAAGCACAAACTCTACAGCTTCCACGCGCCGGAGGTCGTGTGCATCAGCAAGGGCAAAGCACACAAGCGTTACGAATTCGGCTGCAAGGTGGGCATTGCGACCAGTTCAAGAGGCAATTGGGCGTTGAGCGCATTGGTGTTGGAAGGCAGCCCGTACGATGGACACACATTGCAAGCCACGGTCGATCAGGTGCGACGCGTGACCGGTCTCGAGTCGAACCTGCTGTCAGTGGACAAGGGTTGTCGTGTCCACGACTACCAAGGTGCTGCTGAGGTTCACATCGCCGGCAAGAAAGCAAAGACGCGAAGACTTAAGCGACTGCTCAAACGTCGAAGCACCATTGAGCCGTGCATCGGTCATATAAAGAACGATGACCGAATGGATCGCAACCACCTTAAGGGTGCTCAAGGGGACAAGATCAACGCCCTAAGCGCTGCGATCGGCTTCAACCTCCGCAAGCTGCTCAAAGGCATCTTGCTGCGCCTGTATTGGCTGCAACTCAGACGCACGATCACGTCAACCTGGTCCACTGCCGTCGGCCACGCTGTATGATCGAGTCCCGACCACCCCATGGTTAACGAGAAATGAGCATGCTATAGACAAGCCTGGGGTACTTTTCAGGGACGACTAATTATGCCGTTAAGGGCTGCTGGAGCGGGCTTGCCCCCCCCCACCTTGTGTCACGAAATGCCATCATGCCCGTCATCGAGCCGCGGACCGCGCGAATCGCGTTTATCGGAGCCAAGGGCCACGGCCCGACCCACGGCGCCACCGCCACCATGGGGCCGCACGGGTGACCATCCCGCCCGCAGATGATCGCGGCGCGGACCCATCGGATGCCACACACCTGACGTGGGCCGTCCTGCTTGGGCGCTGGATCGAGTTCGCGCGCAGCGCAGTGGCGCTACCCGATGACGACGCAGGTCGCCGGATGCGCGCGGCGGTGCCCGACATCATCATGCTTCAGGCGGTCTGGTTCGCCCTGCAACACCTCGATGAGCTCGACGCCGAACAGCGAGCCGTGGGATTGGACCGCGCGGCGTACCTGATTGGCACGCACGGCGCAGCGCTGCACCGACGTTTCGGCAGTAACGTGCCTGATCAGGTGCGCGAGTTGATCGACGACGCGGGTCGGCAATTGGCGCGATCGTCGGGAACGGCGACGTGAAATCGCTCTACACCGCCGCCCGGTTGCTGATCAGATCATCCACGACGCTGGGGTCGGCGAGCGTTGAGGTGTCGCCCACGCTCTTCTCGTCGGTCTGGCCCTCGGCGATCTTGCGCAGGATGCGGCGCATGATCTTCCCGGACCGCGTTTTGGGCAGGCCGGGGGCCCACTGAATGATGTCCGGCGTCGCTATCGGCCCGATCTCATGCCGTACGTGCTGCACGATCGCCTTTCTTAATTCTTCGTTGGGCGTCTGGTCGGACTTCAACGTGACGTAGGCGTAGATGCCCTGTCCCTTGATGTCGTGCGGGAATCCGACGACCGCGGCCTCGGCGACCGCAGCGTGCGAGACAATGGCACTTTCGACTTCGGCGGTGCCCAGGCGGTGACCGGAGATGTTCATCACGTCGTCGACGCGGCCGAGCAGCCAGTAGTCTCCGTCCTCGTCGCGGCGGCAGCCGTCGCCGGTGAAGTACATGTTTTCGAATGTGCGAAAATAGGTGTTGACGAATCGTTCGTGGTCGCCCCAGGTCGTTCGCATGATGCCCGGCCATGGTTTGCGGATGCAGAGTTTTCCGCGTTCACCGGGATCGCACTCGTTGCCATCGTCGCGGAGGATGACCGGTTCGACGCCGAAGAACGGCCGCGAGGCGCTGCCGGGCTTCAGCGTGTGCGACCCGGGAAGCGGTGTGATGAGAATGCCCCCGGTTTCCGTCTGCCACCAGGTGTCCACCACCGGGCATCGGCCGTGGCCAACGAGTCGGTGGTACCAGAGCCAGACATCGGGATTGATCGGCTCGCCGACCGTGCCCAGAAGTTTCAGGCTGGAAAGATCGCGCTTGGTGACGTGTTCCTCGCCTTCGCGCATCAGGGCACGGATCGCGGTGGGTGCCGTGTAGAACTGCGTCACTTTGTACTTGTCCACGACGTCCCAGAAGCGGCCCGCGTCGGGATACACCGGAACGCCCTCGAACATGATCGACGTCGCGCCGGTGCACAACGGGCCGTAGACGATATAGCTGTGGCCGGTGATCCAACCGATGTCGGCCGTGCACCACCAGATGTCGCCGTCGTGGTAGTCGAAGACGTATTTGAACGTCGTTGCGGCGTAGACCATGTACCCTCCGGTGGTGTGCAGCACGCCCTTGGGTTTTCCGGTCGATCCGGAGGTGTACAGGATGAACAGCGGATCTTCGGCATCCAGCCACACTGGCTCGCATGTCGTGTCGGCCTTGTCCATCAGTTCGTGCCACCAGTGGTCGCGTCCGTCGGTCATCGGCGAAACGACGCCCGTGCGGCGCACGACGATGACGTGTTCGATGCTCGGACATTCGGCGACCGCGGCGTCGGCCTTCGTCTTCATCGGGATGTCGCGTTTCGCGCCGCGCAGGGCCGTGTCCTGAGTGATCAGAATCTTGCACTGCGAATCCTGAATACGGTCGCGCAGCGAGTCCTCGCTGAACGCGCCGAACACCACCGAGTGGATGGCTCCGATCCGGGCGCAGGCCAGCATGGCGACGGGCAACTGCGGGATCATCTGCATATAGAGGCAGACCCGATCACCCTTTTCGACTCCGAGGGACTTCATCGCGTCGGCGAATTGGCAGACCTGCGCGTGCAGTTCGCGGTAGGTGACCTTCGAGTCCTCGCCCGGCTCGTTGCCTTCCCAGATCAGTGCGACCTGATCACCGCGGTCTTCGAGGTGTCGATCCAGGGCGTTGACGCACATGTTCGTCTTGCCACCGACGAACCACTCGATCTTTATCTTGTCCTTGAAGTCATAGTTGCGAACGCGTTTCCACTTTTTGTCCCAGACAAAACGGCCGGCGATTTCGGCCCAGAACTTGTCGGGGTCCTCAATCGACTCCTTGTACATCTGCTCGTACCGCTCGAATGATCCGATGTGGGCGCTGCCGGCGAATGCGGGTGGTGGCGCGATCGTCTTTCGCGCAGCCCGATCGGACCCGGTGCCGGTGGCACTGCCTGAGGCGGACGTGGCCATGAGCGTCGCTCCTTCCGGGAAGTTGAACGAATCGGGATTCCTGCGTCGGTTGTACCGCCCCCACCAGAGGTAGAGAGTAAGACACCGCAGGCCCGGTGGCAAGACCTTTGCTACCCAGGCAGAAGCGGCGGCATCGGGCAGCCCAGAGCGTCACTGACGGCGCGCAGCAGTTCGGCTTCGCGATCGGTGATCTCGCGGTCGGCGGTGACGCAGGCAACGCACGACGACAGCACTTGCCGTTTGAGGCGCGGCGCGACTAGGTTTAATTTCGCCAGGGCGGCATCGAGCGCGTCCAGACCGCACCGTTCACTCGGCAGCAGCGTCACCTGCGAAACCTTCAGGTGCGCTGCGGCGATCTCGAAAGCGTGCGCGACGTCATTCGTCGTTTCATGGCCCACGTAGGCGAGCGTCGAAAGAAGGACCGCGCATTCGTCGGTCAGACGATTCAGGGCGTAGTACGCGACTTTCGGCGGCGCCGCCTTCGTGAAGTGAGACTCCAGGTGATGGAGCAGGACCCGCTGCAGAGTCCATTCAAACAGGTCGATCGTGCGGTCGGCTCGAACCAGCACTTCGACGTTGCGGCGAAACGCCGCGTATTGCGGCGCGGACAGTCCGCGTAGTGCAGGAATCGCCAGCTCGACTACGGGCAGTCGGGCCCGGGCCGACAACGGCGGGCCGGACTCCAGCAGTCGGAGCGTTTCGCTGTAAACAGCCTGGTCCGCGTGTTGTTGCAACTGTTCGAGCTGGGCATGGCGCGTCTGCGGCTCCGGGTCGATCAGGAGCATATAGATGACAGCCCGCGCCCCGTACGGTTCGTGCACCGCGGCCATGACATGCTGCGGCAGATCGTGAACGATCTCGGCGGCGTAGCGCACGTGGGCGCCGTTCGGCTGGCCGATCGATTCGACACTCTGCGCCGGCGATCTGGCGGCGAAGCCCGCGGTCACGCCGGCGGCGGTATCCGGCCCGGCCTGCTCATCAGACCCGGCAAAGTCGCCCTTCCATGACGGGTCGACGCGGCTGATACGCTGACGAAGTGGCGGGTGGGTGGCGAACAAAGAGCTGTACGACGATGTCAGCGCCTGGCCGAAAAACATGTGGCTCGCCTGAGGCGCGTTGGGATTTTCGATCGTCGAACCCTTGGTGAAGCCGCCGATTTTCTTCAGGGCACCGGCGATGCCGCCGGGATGGCGCGTGAACTTCACGGCAGAGGCGTCGGCCAGGAACTCGCGCTGCCGGCTCACCGACGCCTTGATCAGGTTGCCGAACAGCGTGCCCAGGAAGCCGATCGCCATCAGGGCGCCGCCAATCGCCAGAAGCGGCATCGGGTTGTCCTTGCTCGACCGGCGCCGCACCGCGCCGCTGTAGAGTGCCGATCGAAATACGAAGTAGCCGATGAGGCCGATGATCATGATCCCGTGGATGAAACCGATCAGGCGGATGTTCAGCTTCATGTCGCCATTAAGAATGTGACTGAATTCGTGCGCGATCACGCCCTGAAGTTCGGCGCGCGTCAGTTGTTCGGCGCAGCCGCGTGTCACGCCGATGACCGCATCGCCCGGCGTGTAACCCGCCGCGAACGCGTTGATCCCCTGCTCGCGATCCATCATGTAGACCGGCGGTACCGGCGTGCCCGAAGCGATGGCCATCTCGTCGACGACGTTAAGCAGCTTGCGTTCCACCGGGGCCGCGCCGCCGTGGTCGAGTCGCCGGCCGCCAAGCTGCTCGGCAATCACGCGCCCGCCGCCGGCCAGCTCGCTGATCTTGTAAAGGCTGCCGCCACCCACGACGAGGAGTGTCCCGGCCCCCACCAGTCCCAGCAGCTTCAGATCGATCAGGGCCTCCCAGCCGGTGCGCTTCGGCGCGGCAACGACCCCGCGCGACGCCGTCCGCTCGTCACTGAGTTGCGCCCGGCTCAACGCGAAGGCCAGCACCGCGTAGACCATCACGATGATCGACAGCACCGCGACGACGAAAAGAAAAACCAGCCGGCCCGTTTTCTTGCGGGCGACCTCCTGGTGTTCAAAGAAATCCATGGCCATTGAATCGGTCCCTCGGCGCAAATGCTCGGGTCAACGATACTGTAACGCGCGTCCCGTCGTTACGTTCAGGAATAGAGGGTCACGTCGCCGTTGTTCGAATCGGCCTTCGGGCCGTTCCGGCGAGAGGGGTCAGCCCCCTTCTTCCCCTTGTGCGTGACGTGGATGCCGGCCAGCAAAACAGCAGTCAGCGCATAGGTGACGGCAAACTTCGGCGCGCTGAACGCGAGCGTCGCGGATTCGTTCGCGGGCTACCATTCTCCGTAGCCCATGGCGTGCATTGCCCATGCGATCGCCACGCCGAGCAGGACGGCGAGCAGGCCACCGGGCAGGCCCATAGGCAGTTTTAGCCGCCCCGCGTAGGTAAACAGGATCATCAGCATCGGGATGACGGCGATCGCCGGCGACGCGAACAGCTGAAAGATGAACCCCATGGCGATGAACGTGATGGCGATTCCCGCGAGAGCCGAAAGCAGCGCCGCCCGCGGCGTATAACGCCTTAACCAGTCGGCGACGAACGCGCCTGCGGTCTCCATCACGCCACTGGCGAAGCACGCGAAGAGGCCCGCCTGCCACGCGAGCGTCGGGTCCTGCGTCTGGCGGTACACGGGGCCCATGATCAGGTAGATGTACGCGAACAGGCTCGGCGTGTTGATGCGTAGGGCAGCGCCGTCACGTCGCTGCGGCCGGTGGCTCGCATGAGCCGCCGCGCTTGCCACGCTAGAAAATATTGCCCAGCAGAATGGAGATCGCGTCACCAGACCATCAGGCAGCTTGCAGACCGTCCGGCACAGGATGACGATCAGCATCAATTGCAGCAGGTTGTCGATAAACAGGCCGAAGAAGCCGTCGATGTCGCCGCGTACCAACCACTGCTGCCGCATGGTGTTTTATCCGAATCCTGAAACCTCGCAGATCGTTGGCGGTATCTCAATGGACGCCTATGAGAAAATGTTTGGTCATGTTTTCCCGAGTGTCAGCCGTCGCGGTGGCCGCGACGGCGATCGTTTCGTGCGATCAATCTGATCCGCATGTGGACGTGTCGGTCGTCGCACCGCTGGCCGTGCCCAGGCGAAGGCCATGACGGCGATGAGGCTTCGATCTGTAACCCGTCTCAACAGCGCCATCTGGATCCACCACCAGTTGAGTATCTGAAGGGGAAGCAGCGCCGCCCAAAACGTCACGAAGAAATCACCCCATAGATTCTTCAGGCCACTGAAATTGGCCACGCATGCGCCAAACAGGATCAGGGTGATCGGTGTCCATCCGAGAGGCGCGCACGCGTAATAGCTCATCGCCACCGCCCGGTCTTGTCTGGCGATCGGGAGCGAACGCGGGTGAAACCAGTAGCTTTGTACGCCTGTGATCGCGGCCAGATATACGACGATCAACAGGTGCGCCAGCGGCACCGGCCACCCGGCACGCAATCCCGTCTTGACCAGGGACCGGCCGTCAAAGAAGTCGAATCCAGGAGGATGTACGAGACACCCGTGACCAGCACGAGCGTGAAGCACATCAGGGCAATCGTCGTCCAGCGAAACCGTTGCGAGTCTCGAAAGCTGACGGGCTTGTTCAGTTCGCGGACGAACCGGTCGTTTCGGCACGCGACCATCCACACGGTGCGCCAATAGGCGCGGATGCGTCCGATCTGGGACCGATGCATCCACGGAATCTTCGAGACGCGCAGTTTATCGAGATCGAACTGCTCGCCGCACTCAGGGCACTGCTCACGATCGAGACCCTGCATGTCGTGTCCGCAATGCGGACAGAAGATGGCATCGTCCATGCAGCACCAGGGTACTGTGGCAATTGCGAAGATGCCTCTTGCTATGATGTCGCCGACGCGGGAGCGTCTGGTGTTCATGTGTAATGGGACAATCGTGAGACAACGGATCGCGACCACTGTATTCCTTGGCCTCGCGTTGCGGGCGTTGGTCCCTTGTCATGCCCAGGATCACGAAGACGCCCTCGCCGACTACGTCGCCGCGCCGGATGCGAGTTTTGCGTGGAAGGTTCGGCGCCGAGGTCTGGCGGGGCCGGCATCGTACGCCGAGCTGACGCTCACGTCGCAGACCTGGCGCGGCATCGACTGGAAACATCAGTTATTTATCGTTCGACCGTCGACGGCCGCGGCGAACGATCGCCACGCGATGCTGATCATCGCCGGCAGCAGTTGGAAGGATGAGTTCGACCAGCCCGCCGCCGCCGCGGCCCTGCCCAGAGCCGCGGGCATGTTCGCGTTGCTGTCCGAAAAGATGCGCACGCCGGTGGCCATCCTTCTGCAGGTGCCGTTTCAGCCCATGTTCGGCGGCAAACGGGAGGACCAGCTCATCGCGATGTCGTTCGACAAGTACCTTCTTACAGGCGACGCGCAGTGGCCGCTGCTGCTGCCCATGGTCAAGGCGGCCGTGAGAGCCATGGATGCGGTGCAGGATTTCGCCGGGGAAGAATGGTCCATGAAACTGAAGACATTCACGGTCGCCGGGGCGTCCAAGCGGGGCTGGGCCACGTGGCTGACCGGCGCCGTGGACCGCCGCGCCACGGCACTGGTGCCCATGGTCATCGACATGCTCGGGATCGAAGCACAGTTGAAGCACCAGAACGTCGTCTGGGGCGACGTGTCGCGCAGAATCGGCGACTACACCAGGCTCGATCTGCCCAGGAGACTTAACAGTGACGCCGGCCGAAAGTTGCAATCGATCGTCGATCCGATCCATTACCGCGACCGGCTCACACAGCCAAAGCTGATCCTGATCGGCACGAACGATCACTTCTGGCCTCTGGACGCGCTGAACCTCTACTGGGACGACCTCGTCGGCCCGAAGCACATCGTGTACGTACCCAACAACCGCCACCGGATTACGGACTTCGCCCGCCTGACCGGGAGTCTTATCGCCATGCACCGCCACACGGTCACGGGCAGGAAGCTGCCCGAGCTGTCCTGGAAGTTTTCCGATCGCGAAGACGGCGTGACGCTCCGCGTGCACTCGTGGCCGGAGCCGCAGCGCGTTGTCGTCTGGTCAACTTCCTCGCAGACGCGCGACTTCCGCAAGGCCCGCTGGTCGTCGCAGCCCGCGGAGGCGGACGGAAACGACTTTGTCTACACGGTGCAGCAGCCCGACGCGGGCTGGACCGCAATGTTCGGCGAGGCGATCTACGCCGGCAGCGTTGCTCCCTTCTACCTGTCAACAAACATGAAGATCATGGCCGCGGCGGTGGCAAACGCTGAGGTGCCGCAGTAGTCCAGCGGGGGAGTTAACAGGATCACAGGTCGAAGATCCGCCGTGGCGGAATGGGAAGAAGAGATCTGCAGGATTGATTCTTTGGAGGGGATGCGGAGGCTACACCGGGGTTCGCGGGCCGGTGATCGCAGTAAACCAACGGGGGAGTTGACAGGATTGACAGGATGGGAATGGGAGTGCCGCCTGATATCGCAGGGCGATTCGGTCCGAAACAGATCGAATATTCTCTGGATCATCCTGTTATACGCATCTCGATTAGTTCTCATGCATAATTCAATTGGTCTTGCATAGAGATCGGAATCGATCCTCGTCGAGTTGGTTCCATGCGTGAGTGCTCGTGTTAAATAGATCGTCATAATCTTCATAGACGCGGTTACTCAGGCAGTGACTCTTCAGGTAGGCCCACACACGTTCGGCCGGATTCAGTTCCGATGAATACGCCGGCAAGTGCAAAAGCGTAATGTTTTTAGGAACATCCAACCCTTTGGACAT
>CAUZBA010000108.1:0-9235 GCA_963577635.1 Phycisphaerae bacterium | reverse complement strand
CGTATAGCGTCTCGTCCATGTGCAGCCATTCGGAGTATCCCTGCTGTCGGGACACGTCGTTGCACGCATTGATGCCGCCCTGGGCGCAAACGCTGTGAGATCGCTTCACCGGGACCATCGAGAACAGGTCGACCGGGACATTCTCTTCGGCGATTCGCACGGTCGCGGCTAGCCCGGCCAGGCCGCCGCCGACGACAATGACTCGGGGGTGGTGGGTCACTCAATGACTCCTTGTCTTCCCCCGGTGTCCGCCACCTTCGTCGTCGGCCTGCTGCATCATCGCGGCGTCCTGCGGTTGCGGCGTGTACGATCGGGCCCCGATCAGTGCGCCGGTCGAAAAGATCGTCAGTGCGATACCGAGCGCCGCGCAGATGAAACCCCAGCGGCGCATCGCCGTCGTGGACAGCGTCAGGCCCCAGGTGATCGCCGCGGTCCAGAGCCCGTTGCACCAGTGATAAACGACGCTCAGGACGCCGATGACGTAGGCGGCCAGGATCCAGTTGCTTTGCAGCGCCCGTGCCGTGGTGGCCGCTGCCAGCGGGTAACCGTCCTTCGTGGACACGTAAAACGTGGTGAACAGGCCTCCGAAGGTCCAGTGCCACCGCAGGGTTGCAATGTGCACGAAAATGAAGACCAGGGCGATGATGCCCGTGATCCTCTGCAGCGTGTAGCGCCAGTTGTCCGCATGCGGATAGCGATGTGTGTTGGGCTTTCCCGTGAAGGTATAGAGTAGCCCCAGGGTTGCGTGAAACCCGATTCCGGCCCACAGCCCTACCTCGACGAACAGCAGAGCAGGAAGCGAGTGGATGAAGTTGACCTCGTGCTGAAAGTCACCCGTGACCAGTTGGAAGTTCGTGAACAGGTGCATGATCACGAACAGACCCACCGGCACGATGCCCGTCAGTGAATGCAGCCGGCGGAACAGAAAGTGGTGCTGCTGAAGGATATTCGCCGCCGGTCCGGGGTCGATGCCCGAGGCCGGCCCCGATGCGTGGGCGGATTCAGCCACGGCAAGGGGTCCTTTTAGGGATCCGTCCCGTCGAATCAACGGGCTCGTGCCGCAGATCCGATCGTGATGTAGTTGTTGCGAAGTTCGTAGAGCGTTGTCGTGAGCATCTTCTGCTCCTCGTCCGTGAGGTTGCCCTTCGTCTTCTCGTCGATGACCGCCAGCATGTCGATGTGGTGCCGGGCCAGGTCGAGGTGTTGCATTCGCTGTCCGGTTCTTGGATCGGGAATCACGCCCATGGCGAACATCGCCTGCGTCGCCATGGTGGTCACGAGCGCCTCAAAAGACGCAGGAGGAAGCCCGCCCGACGCTGCACCGGCGGATCCCTTGGAGTCCGCGACTTTGGATTGCTCGGTGAGCCGCTGTTTCTCGGCTTGTGCCTCGGCTTTCCAATCCGAGTCGATCTGAATTTTGGGTGGTTCCTTCTGGTCTTCCATGAGCGGCTCCTTGGGCCCGACGGCGCTGCGCGGCGCAATGGTGAGGCCAACGGCCTGAGTATAGGTCATGCCGATTAGGGTGCAAGACGGCGGTGATCACCGATGGCTGATCACGCGCAACCATGCGGCTGTGACGGCCAGGAAGAAGTGACCGAATCCGGCGCCGGGCAGCGCAGACGACTGCCGAAATCCGCGCCGCATGTACGTCGGGTGTGTGCGGACGGCAGGCCCCGTCGGCGCGAATCGACCGACTACTTGTCCTGGTCTGCGGATGCCACCTGCGACGGATCGTCGAAAGCCACCGTCACGGTAAGGCCAGCCTTCAACCCGATTCCGTTAGGCACGTCGATCGTGACGCGAAGCGTTTCGCTCCCCACGTCGGCTACGGATGCCGTGAACGTGACGGTCCCCTCCATCGGTTTGGTGAAACCTGGAAGCGTCGACGCAATCCAGGCCTTGTCGCCCTTCTTCAATTGCCGATGCAGCGCGTCTTTAACATCCACATCGGCCTTGACCTCCAGGGGATTGGTGTCGACCAGCCGGACCACGGGGCGCAGCGGCTGGACGGCCTCACCTTCGGAGACCGTCACCATTTCGATTCGACCATCGATCGGAGCATGCAGGTAATACCGGTCGAGGCGGGCCTCGTTGCTTTCCAACTGGAATTGGACCTGCGCCTTCTTCTGCTTTTCACCCTCCAACCGGATGTCCTCGAGCTCGTACTGGATCTTGGATCGCAGGTGCTCGAATTTCGAACCTGCGCCTTTCTCGTACAGTTCCTCGTTCTTCTCGAACTCTAACTTGGCCAGCTCGGTGGTCTTTGTGGCCGCATCGATCGACATGTCGCTGTTGACCAACTCCAGCCGCAACTGGCTGATGATGGCCTCCTGTTCCTTGGCCTCGAGCTTGATCAGGATCTGGCCCTTCTTGACGCTTTCGCCCTCCTTGACCAGAACCTCGTCCACCTTGCCACCGTCCCGAACCGTGAAGCTGAGCTCACGGTCTTCCTTCGGGGCGGTCACGGCTCTGGTGAGGTCGTCACCGGCCGCGGCGGTGCTTGCTGCGTGGACCGCGATGTTCGTCATCAAAACGGAAAACACGATGGCTAGAGTGAGTTGTCGTGTCATGGCGATCTCCAGGTGTGTGGACCGGTCCGCGTCCGGCGGCACGGCGCTCGAGTTCCGCCCGCGGTCGGCGCGCGGGTATACTCTTTATCTTATACCCATCGCCAGGGAGCCAGTGGATGGTCCAGGAAACGGTCGAAACGACCGATAAGGTGTCGATCAGATTCAATAACGACGGCCTGGTGCCCGCAATTGTTCAAGATGCGGACAGCGGGCGTGTGCTGATGATGGCCTGGATGAACGACCAGGCCCTGCGCCAAACGCTCGAGACTCGAAAGGCAACCTTCTACTCTCGCAGTCGCGGCAAGGTGTGGGTGAAGGGCGAGAGTTCCGGACACGTGCAGCAGGTTATGGAGGTCCTGGTCGACTGTGATCAGGACACGTTGCTGCTGCGCTGCAACGCGCAGGGACCGGCGTGTCACGCGGGTTATCAAACCTGTTTCTACCGCGCGAACGACGGAAACCGTCTTCAGGTTGTCGAGCCACAGGTCTTCGACCCCGCCAAGGTGTACGGAGCCGGGGATTGATTTTGGGCATTCCGCATTGAGCAAACGTCGCACCTCCTCCCGCCCGCTGCGCCCCGTGTGTCCGGCATACCTTCGCGCGCGAGTTGCAGCCCTTCGCGGGCGCCTCAAGCGCTGGCCGGCTGACGCGCTGCTCGTGACCAACCCCCTCGATGTGCGGTATCTGACGGGGTTCGTCGGCGACGATAGCTGGGCGCTGGTTTCGGCTGCCTCGAACCGCGTCACGTTGATCAGCGACTTCCGCTTTCAGGAGCAGATCGCGCGCGAAGCGCCGCATGCGGCGGTCGTGATCCGCAAGGGGCCATTCAGCGATGTCCTGGTTCGAATCGCCCACCGCTCAAAGATCGATCGGTTCGCGGTCCAGTCCGCATCGATGACGTTGGCCGTCCGCAATGCACTGGCGGCGAAACTCTCGGCGCGACGACTCGTTCCCGTGGACGACGGATTGTTGCAGCAGCGCGCCGTCAAAGATCCCATCGAGGTTCGGCTCATCGGTCGAGCCCTGCAATGTCAGCAGGAAGCGTACCGGCGGGTTCTCAAGGAACTCAAGCCCGGCCAGACCGAGCGGTCTGTCGTCGCCAGGCTCGAGATGCACATGCGCGAACTCGGGGCTGACGGGTCGAGTTTTCCCACGATCGTGGCGGCAGATGCAAACACCAGCCTGCCACACGCGTTGGCCGGTCAGACCAGGATCAAGAAGGGCGGCACCATCCTTTTCGATTGGGGCGCGCGATGCGCCGGATACTGCTCCGACCTGACGCGGGTAGTCGCGATCGGACGCATGCCGTCGCGGGTTCGAGAGATCTACAGGATCGTGCTCGATGCCCAATGTGCGGCGATTGATGCGATCGGTCCCGGACGCGCTATGTGTGAAGTTGACGCCGTGGCCCGCCGCTGGATCGACAAGGCAGGGTACGGCGACCAGTTCGGACACAGTCTGGGGCACGGCATCGGCCTGCACGTTCACGAAGAGCCGGTCGTCGCGTCGCGATCCGATGGCGAATTGAAGCCGGGTCACGTCGTCACCGTCGAGCCGGGCATCTACCTGCCCGGTGTCGCCGGCGTGCGCATCGAAGACGATGTGCTGGTGACGCCCCGTGGCCGGCGTGTGCTCAGCGACCTACCGAAGGATCTGGAATCGGCGATCGTGTGAGAGATTGGAGTTAGTAAACATAGTAGATCGGAAGAGCAGAAATTCAGAAACTCAGAAAACCAGGAAAGCAGCAGAGCAGGGAAACGCAAGAGCAGGAAAGGGGAAGCGCCGAAGAGCAGAAGAGTGGTCCGACTCCTATTTTCTGATTTTCTGATTTTCTGCTTTCCTGCTCTATCGTACTCCGATACACCATTGATCCAACGGGCACCCTTCGGTATCATCTCCCGCTTCCCCGGCCGTCGCAGAGGATCCGCCTCCCCATGATCGACCATAAGCGACTCAAAGACCTCATCAAGTTGATGGTGGCCAACGACCTGACGGAACTCGATCTTCAATCGAAGGACGAGCGGGTTACGCTCAAGCGCGGCGCGGCCGGTGAAACAGTCCAGCGCTTGCAACCGCTGGGGGTTCCCGCCTCACCTGCGGAGGCGGCGGTCGTGCCCGCGATCGAGCCTTCGGGAGGCAGCGCCGATGTTGCGGCCATCCGAAGCCCGATGGTCGGCACGTTCTATGCGGCGCCGAGCCCGGATGCCAAGCCGTTTGTCGCAGCGGGTGATATCGTCGAGCCCGATTCGGTCGTCTGCATCATCGAGGCGATGAAGGTGTTCAACGAGATTAAAGCCGAAACCGCGGGCGTCATCGACAAGGTTCTCGTGGATAGCGGGCACGCGGTGGAGTTTGACGAGCCATTGTTTGCAATCAAGTCGTAGTGCTGTCTTCATTGCGCGCACGAGACTCTCTCACTTACAACTCCGACTGACTGAAATAATGTTCACCCGAATACTCATTGCCAACCGCGGCGAGATTGCCGTGCGGATCATCCGGGCCGCACGGGAGATGGGAATTGAGACCGTCGCAGTCTATTCCACGGCCGACCGCGAAAGCGCCGCCGTACGACTTGCCGACGAGGCGATCTGTATTGGACCGCCACCCGCCGCGCAGTCGTACCTGCATATTCCCGCGATCATCAGCGCGGCAGAAATCGCGAACGTGGATGCGATCCATCCCGGATACGGATTCCTGGCCGAGAATGCGCATTTCGCCGAAGTGTGTCGATCGTGCAACATCGAGTTCATCGGACCGAGCGTCGATGCGATGCGGCTTGTCGGCGACAAGGTGGCGTGCAAGCAACTTGCAGTGAAGCACAAAGTTCCCACCGCACCGGGTTCAAAGGGCAAGGTGGAAGACGAGCAGCAGGCGTTGCGAGTGGCCCACGACATCGGCTACCCGGTAATGATCAAGGCGTCGGCCGGCGGTGGCGGACGGGGCATGCGCGTGGCCCACAACGACATCAGCCTCCAGGCTGGCATGCACCAGGCGATGGCCGAGGCCGAAAGCGCCTTCGGCGATGGGTCGGTCTACATCGAAAAGTACCTCGAACGGGCACGCCACATCGAGGTTCAGATCCTCGGTGATCAAGACGGGACGGTCATCCACCTGTTCGAACGCGACTGCACGATGCAGAGGCGCCATCAGAAACTGATTGAAGAGGCGCCCTGCCCCGTGCTCGATGAGGAACGCCGCGAATCACTGTGCCGGTCCGCAGCGCGGCTCTGCCGCGCCGCCGGATACTATTCCGCGGGGACCGTCGAGTTTCTCATGGACAGGGAGAACAAGTTTCACCTGCTGGAAGTGAACGCGCGACTTCAAGTCGAGCACCCCGTAACCGAGATGCTTACGGGGATCGACATCGTCAAGGCCCAGATCCGTGTTGCCGCCGGTGAGCCGCTGGGCCTGACCCAGAAGGACGTCAAGCGGCACGGCCACGTCGTGGAGCTGCGCATCAACGCCGAGGATCCGGCACGTGGCTTCGCTCCGTCTCCGGGCAGGATTGACCGATTCGACCCCCCGGGCGGCCCCGACGTGCGCGTCGACACGCACTGCTACGGAGGGTACACGGTGCCGCCCAATTACGACTCGATGATCGCCAAGCTCATCGCCCACCGGCCGACGCGAGCGGAAGCGATCCTGACTCTGCGGCGGGCGTTGCGCGAGTTTCGGATCGATCCGATCAAGACGACGATCCCGCTGCACGCCGACCTGATGCGCCACGGCAACTTCGTTAAGAGCGACATCGACATCCACTTCGTGGAGCGGTTGCTGGAGAAGAAGCCGGGATGAACGTCGGCTGGGCCGAGTCGACCATTTCGGAGTTGACAGGATCTACAGGATGGGAAGGGAGATCTACGGGATCTGCGAAAGCAAGAAAGCAAGAAAGCGGAAAAGCACAAAATCAGGAACGCAGGAACGCAGCAAAGTGGTCCGGCTCCTCTGTTTTTCTGTTTCTCTGCTTTTCTGCTCTCGCAGATCCTGTAAATCCTGTAGTTCCTGTCAATATCCTGCGCCGTCCACGCCATAAATTACCGGCGATCATCCGGCCACTCGCCGCGAAAGACCTCCACGGCCGGGCCGGTCATGTTGACGTGACCATTCTGGTCGGACCACTCGAGGTCGAGATCTCCGCCGCGAAGGTGGGCCCCCAGGCGCCGCTGCGTGCGATCGGTCAACACGCCGGCGACGCACACTGCCGCGGCGCCCGTGCCGCAGGCAAGCGTGACGCCACTGCCACGCTCCCATGTGCGTATCGTGACCTGTGACGGCGTTTGAACCTGCACGAAGTGCACGTTCACGCGGTCGGGAAACACCGAGTGGTGCTCCAGGACCGGGCCGACCGTCTCGATCGGTACGCGGTCGATGTGCCCGCAGAAGAACACCACGTGCGGGTTGCCCATCGAGACGCAGGTCATCCGCTGGTCGAGCTTGCAGCCGTCGATCCATGCCGCGTCCGGTGCGCCGGGCCACTGGATGAGGCTCTTGGTCGAGTGGTTGACAACCTTCACCACGCCGTCGATCGTCACCGGAATCCGTTTCGGGTCGAGCACCGGCTCACCCATGTCGACACAGACGCGATCGACCCGCCCGCGGCGATCGATCGTATACCGTAGCGAGAGCACGCCGTTGCCCGTCTGCACCTTCATGGGGTTCGCGGTGCTGATCCCGTCGTCGTGGGCCAGTTTGCAGACACAGCGGATGCCGTTGCCGCACATCTCAGCTTCTGAACCGTCGGCGTTGAACATGCGCATGCGCACGTCGGAGGTATTGTCGTCCGGCGGCATCACGAGGATCAGGCCGTCGCCGCCGGCGCCGAGGTGACGATCGGCGATCTTCACCGAAAGTGTCGCCGGATCCGCGACGGACTGTTCGAAGCAGTTGACGAAGACATAGTCGTTGCCGATCCCGTGCATCTTCACAAAGCGCATCGCGTACCTCTTCGATGTCGAATCCGGCGAATGTCACCCGCGCCGGGTGTTTGATTATGCAGAATTTCGGGAAGTCTGGCCAGGGGGTTAACGATCTTCCAGGGGTCGATCGGCCAAGGCCTGGAGGACGATCTTGAGGTTTCTTCGGGCCAGGTCAAAGTCGGGTCGCAACTCGATGGCGCGCCGGTAGTGTGTGGCGCCCTGCTCGAGCTTTCCCGTTCGAACGAGCGCCGCTCCGAGGTTGTTGTGCGCCGAAGCGTTTTCGGGATCGAGTCGGATCGCCTCCCTGAAGTGTTCGATGGCGCTCGCAAGCCGCCCGTCGGCGGCCAGCAATGTGGCCAGGGCGTTGTGGCCCTCGGCGAAGGTCGGATCCAACCTCAGGGCCTCGAGGTATTGGCGTTCCGCGGCGGCTCGGTCGTCTTGACGCTCATAGGCGATGCCCAGATTATGGTGCGCCGCCACGTAGCCCGGTTGCAGACGGACCGACTTGCGCAGGTGCCTGATCGCCGCGCCGGTCCGGCCCAGAGACGTCAGGAAGCTCCCGTAGTCGTTGTGGACCTTGCTGTCGTCAACGTCGATGTTCAGGGCGCGCTCGTAGTATTCGACGGCGACGTCCACCTTCCCGGGATCATTGGAAAGCGCATTGGCAATGTTGTTGTAAGCCAAGACACGGTTCGAGCCGTGGATGACCAGGGGCCAGTTGGTCCCGACCGCGACCGCAACGGCGACAAGCAGGGCGCACGCCAGGCGACGGAAGCGCCGCTGCCCGATCTGGACGGCCGCTTCCACGAGCCCCGCGGCCGCGGGCGGAATGAGAAACATCGCCAGGGGAAAGCGGTAGCGTGCGGATACGAAGAACATGACCACGCTGGCCGCGTAGCACGCCGCCATCAGGTAGATCACCCAGAGCCGACGCCACGATGCGGCCGTCATGACGATGCCGAAGGCCGCCATCGCGAAAAGTGTCCCGAAGTGAGCGAAGTGACCAAGGCCGCGGAGCACCGTGGACGATTCCGCATAGATTTCCTGGGCCTCGGTATCCGGAATCTCCGCGGCGTTACATGTCATCGCAGCTTTCCAAGCCACCAGGCGTAGCCATTTCAGCGGCTGGGCGCCGATGGCGTCGAACGTGCGCCGACGCCAATACTGCGAAACCTCCGCGCCGGTCAGCTTCCGCCCGACCGCCTGCTCTGCGATGCGGGTCGCGTCGATGCGCTCGAACAGGGCATCACCGCGATCAGGGCTGATCGGGGTATAGGTGCCTTCGTGGTCCGGATGGTTGCCGATGTAGAAATTGGTGCCGAATTGCGACGTGGTCAGGAGGGTTTCGCCACCCGCGAGGCGATTGTGCACGACGGCCGGCAACAGCGCGATGCTCATGCCGACGGCGAACAGGGTTGCCCATGCAAGTCGTCGGGAATGGTTCACGAGCAACCAGATCAACAACGGCGCCAAGAACACCAGGGCGTTCTCGCGAGTCAGGGCCAGGAGGCCGAGCACGATCCCGATCGCCAGCCAACGGCGCCCGTTGGCGCTCCGTGTCAACGCGCCGATCCCGGCCACGAATGCCGCGGTCAACACGCCGCCCAGCGCAGTCTTCTGAATCAGGCTCTCCATGAAGATCGCGGGTGTGAACACGGCCAGCATCAGGCCGGCCAGGAGTCCCGCTCGCGCACCGAAAAAGGCGTTGGTCGCTACCGCGATCAGGACGCATGCGCCCGTGCCCATCAG
>CAUZBA010000107.1:0-9258 GCA_963577635.1 Phycisphaerae bacterium | reverse complement strand
AACCAGTATGTCCACGCCCACCCTGGCGTGCTCGTCGATGATTTCGTTAAGCGTCTTGACGATTGCCCCGGCGTCCGCGGTCCGGGCCGGATCGCTGCGGAGAACCGGATTCCACATCGAGGCCTCATCCCAGTTGATGACGACCTGGTACTGACCATTTTCTCGCGACATGTCGGGTGCTCCGATTCGGCCTCGAGTCCTGATTATTCCAGCCGTGGCCTGACGTTCACATCATCCGGAGTCTACAACCCGGGCGGGGCACATGTTCGGCGCAGTGAACGTAGTTCAAGGCGAACATCGCTCATGCCCCGGGCAAGTCCGACCCTGATGAACATTGTTCATCCAGGCCCAATCCCGGGCCGATTCTATAGATTCGACGTCCAATGCGAGAAGGCGATAAACGGCGTTCATCGGCGGTCTCAGATCGCAGACGCTGTTTCGGAGGCGATTGAACGGCGTTCACGGGATGTCGCAGACGGCGGGGCAATCAGGTCGCGGCACCCAGTGCCTCGGGCTGGACGGATGTCGCCCAGGGGGCCACGGCATCGGTGACGCCTACAGCGAGGAAGCCGCCATCGACAACCAGCGTGTGGCCGTTGACGAAGCCGGCCGCGGGGCTCGCGAGATAGACGGCGGCGCCCGCGACCTCTTCGGGAGTTCCGAAGCGGCCCATCGGGGTGTGTTCCAGGATGCGGCGGCCGCGGTCGGTGTTCTCGATCAGGTGGCGGTTCAGGTCCGTCGGAATGAAGCCGGGCGCGATCGCGTTCGTGCGGATCCCGTACCGGGCCCACTCGTTGGCGAGGCTGCGCGTCAGACCCACGACCGCGCATTTGGCGGCGGCGTAGGCAGCGACATGGACCATGTCGGTCATCGAGGTGAGCGATGCGATATTGATGATGCAGCCGGCGTGCTGCTCGCGGAAGATGTGGCCGGCGGTGACACAGCAGCGCAGCGACCCCGTCACGTGCGTCTCGTGGACCTTGTTGAACTCGTCCGGCGTCAGCTCGAACGCCGGCCCGCGCCCGAGGATTCCGGCCGAGTTGACCAGGATGTCGAGCTGACCGAACTCGTCCACGGCGCGGCGGCACGCGCGTTCGACACTCTGGTCGCGCGTCACGTCAAGGCCGATGCCGGCCACGAGCGGTTCCGGGTCGTCGTGGTTCGACTTCGGAGTCAGGTCGAGCACCGCCTGATCGACGACATCCTTTCGGCGCGATCCAATCAGCACGCGGGCGCCATGGTCGAGAAGGGCCTTGGCGATGCCCTTGCCAATGCCGGTGGCGCCGCCGGTGACCAGCGCCGCCTTGCCGCTTAGATCAAAAAGGTTGTCAGGCACTGATAGACCTCCTCGGGATCCGTGGACAAAAGGATACGCGGCGAGAGCAGGAAAGCAAAAGAGAAGAAAAGCAGGGAATCGATCCCCTCGCATATCTGGCGCCCTGACCTTACTTTCCGCTTTTCTGATTTTCTGTTTACCTGCCGATCCGCTTTCCTGCTCTCCTGCTCTCCTGCTCTTCCGCTCTATCCTCACCCTTCACCCGGCCGGTGATACGTATCCAGGTCGATCGAACGAAAGTATTCGATCGTCTTTGCGAGGCCGTCGTTGAGTGCAACGGTCGGCTCCCATCCAAGCTGCTTGCGGGCTACGGAGATGTCGGGTCGACGCTGTGTCGGGTCGTCGGCGGGAAGGGTGCGATAGACGAGCCGGCTTTTCGAACCGGTGAGCGACACGGCAAGCTCCGCCAGTTGCTTGATCGTGAACTCGTCGGGATTTCCCAGGTTGACCGGGCCGACAAAGTCGTCCTGCCCGTTCATCATGCGGATCAGACCTTCGACCAGGTCATCGACGTAGCAGAACGAGCGTGTCTGCGAGCCGTCGCCGTAAACCGTGATCTCGTTACCGGCCATCGCCTGGATGACGAAGTTGCTTACGACCCGGCCGTCGAACGGATGCATGCGCGGGCCGTAGGTGTTGAAGATCCTCACGACCCTGATGTTCACGCCGTTGGAACGGTGGTAATCGAAAAAGAGCGTCTCGGCGCAGCGTTTGCCTTCGTCGTAGCAGGCCCTGATTCCGATCGGGTTGACGTTGCCGCGATAGCTCTCGGTCTGCGGGTGCTCGGTGGGATCCCCGTATACCTCGCTGGTCGATGCCTGAAGGATCTTGGCCCCCGTGCGTTTGGCCAGTCCGAGCATGTGAATCGCGCCGAGCACGGACGTCTTGACAGTCTTGATGGGGTTGAACTGGTAGTGCACCGGAGAGGCCGGGCAGGCCAGGTTGTAGATCTGGTCGACCTCGAGCCAGATCGGCAGGGCCACGTCGTGGCGGATCATCTCGAAATTAGGCCGATCCAGCAGGTGGACGATGTTGGATTTCTCGCTGGTGAAGAAGTTGTCGAGGCAGATGACGTCGTGGCCCTCGGCGATGAGACGGTCGCACAAGTGCGAGCCGAGAAAACCGGCGCCACCGGTGACCAGAATTCGATTGACATTCGGCATGGTTGGTCTAAATCGGCTCGAAGCGGGCGCCACTTTCGACATCAAATGTTACGAAGTCACCGGGATCGAAGGCGGAGGCCTTCTGGTCGGCCGCCAGCGTGCATACAAACGCGCAACCACAGTGGACGACGATCGAATCGGTCTTCGGATCGGTCGCGACAATGCGTCCCTGCAGACGGCGCGGCCGACCGTACACGGGTTCGATGTAGCACCCACCGCTCGGCGCCACGTCCACACGGCGGGCCCGGGCGTGGATGCGGCCGCGCGTGTGTGCACCGACCGATCCATTCACGGCGTCGTCGACGCACAGGTGAATCCGGTAGTCCGTTTCCGGCAAGCCCAGAACGATCTGTTCATCCACGGCGTCCATCAGGACGCCGCAAACGATCGATTGGTCGGTGGCGGCGGCATGTTGCATGACACGGTCCATCATAACTCGACACTACGAGCTTGGCGGATCGCCCAGGACGTGGCGCATCGTGGGCAACTGTCGGTCCAGAATGGCGCGCATGTAAACGCAGAGAAAACGGTTGGCCCGCTCGACGACCTCGCCGGAACCGTTGCCGTGCCCGCCAGCCGTATGTCGAAGCAGTTCCAGGGTCTGGCGGCGCACGCCCCATGTGCTGCTGGAGATTTCTGCTCCTGCGCTGGTGAAGCCGCCACGCTGCGGGTCAAACCGGTAGACGTCGCGTTCCGGCAGCGGACCGCCCGCGACGACGTCGTCGTCAAGTTGAGGTCGGTAACCGCAATCCGCAAGGAGCGACCAATGGAAGCGAAGCAGCGTTGAGGCATGTCCCGTCGGCTCGGCCAGTTGCTCCAGGAACAGTTCAACCGCGGCAAACACATTCGGGTGCGGATCGTGGTCGGCGAGCATCGCGTGAACCGTGTCTGCGGCGTAGAGCGCCAATCGCTGGGCATCGAGCTGCTCGTGCAGGTGGTGATTCGGCTGCTGAAGATCCCACTCCGTGATCGTGGCAAGGTCTGACGTGGGGCGCGTCACGGCAACGACCTGACCGCCCGTGAGCAGTTCGACTCCACCGGAGAATCGCGCGATGCTGCCAGGGCTCATCCGTTTGGACCCCTTGGCCAGGCCGCGCACCTTGCCGTGGTCCTTCGTCAACAGGGCGACGATCTGGCTGCTTTCAGACCAGTCGATGTGGCGAATGCAGATGGCCTGGTCTTTGAATCTGGGCATTTGATTGGCGCCGTGAAACCGCGTGAGAATTCTACTCGCTCGCCGCGCGTGCGTGCGCGGGAAGGCACGAAGGCACGAAAGCACGGAGGCACGAAGGGTTGCTGTTTGCGGACTGTCCGTTCCTGATTCGCGTCATGCTGTTTTGATTGATCTACAGGGCATCGATAACGCAGGCCGTCGTCCGTAAGACGATTGCGATGTCCCCCCTTCGTGCCTTCGTGCCTGCCCCCTCGCCTTCGTGCCTCATTCATGTCATCATCCCAGCGCTTCCAATTGTCGATCGAGTCCCGCGGCTTCCTTCTCCGCCGATGCGAGCTGATCGCGAGTCTGCTCGACGAGATGCGCCGGGGCCTTGTCGGTGTAACCTTTGTTGTTCAGTCGCCCCTGAAGGGCGGCGATGCTCTTGCGCACGTCGGCGAGTTGCTTGCCGATGCGGCGACGCTCCTCGTCGCGATCGACCAGGCCGTGCAGGAAGATCTCAAATTCGCCGACCAGGGCGGCGGCGGCATCATCGGGACGGCTCACATTCGGCCCGATGCCGAAGGAGGCGACCGAGGCCAGCGTCGTGATCAGCGACGCGTGCGGCGACACCAGGTCGGCCAGCGGCTGTGGCGCCCTGACCGAGCACGCCACCTCGCGGCGCGGCGGCACCTTGTTGGTCGTCCGCACCTGCCGGATGGCGCCGACGATCTGTTGGATGTGTTCGAAGTGCGAATCGGCTTCGGTGTCACGGCATGCAGCGTCCACGCGCGGCCAGTCGGCCCTGACGAGCAGGTCGGCGGCGGGTACCACAATGTCCGCCAGACCGCGCGTCGGTGCCACCTCGGCGAGGCGCTGCCAGAGCATCTCGGTGATGTAGGGCATCACCGGGTGAAGGAGGCGAAGAATCACGTCGAGCACGGTGGTAAACACCCGCTGCTGCGCCGCGGATTCGCTGATCGTCGGCTTGATCGCCTCGATGTACCAGTCGCAGAAGTCGCGCCAGATAAAGTCATACAGCCCGTCGGCGTAATGCTTGAACTCAAACCGCTCCAGCGCCTCGTCCGCGTCCCTCACCGCCGCCGCCAAACGCGAAACAATCCACCGATCCGCGAGTGAAAGGTCCCCCGCCCCCCCCCCGTGCCTTCGTGACTCCGTGCCTTCGTGCCTCTGTTCCATCTTCCCCATCCCGAATCTTGCCGCATTCCAAAGCTTGTTCGCGAAGTTGCGCCCGACATCAAACTTCTCACTTGTGTTGCGAGCCAGCGGGGACTCATCGCTCGGCGCCGCCTTGCCCACGGCCAGACCGTAGGACGACACCATCGTACGCTTCGGGTCGGTGGGGCACGCCTGAGTCGGCGCCGCAACCTGATGGCCGGCGCTGTCACTGACGAATTTGGGCGTGAACGTCTGGCCGGTAAATGGACAGACCAGGTCCACGGGCAACCTCACGTCCTGGGTCTGTGTGGTCATCGCCGCCAGTGTGAAACGCATGGCGTCCGACCCGTGCGAGTGGATGATGTCGAAAGGATCGACGCCGTTGCCCAGGCTCTTCGACATCTTCTGTCCGTGCCCGTCCTGGATCATGGCGTGGATGAACACGTCCGTGAAGGGCAGGCAGTCGCGGAAATATAGATTGAACATCACCATGCGGCTCACCCAGAGCGTGATGATCTCCCGGGCCGTGCACAGGACGTTCGAGGGATTCCACGTGGCCAGCACGTCGTTGCCCTCTTCCTGGGGCCAGCCCATGGTCGAGATGGGCCACAGCGCCGAGCTGAACCAGGTGTCCAGAACGTCGGGATCGCGCACGAACCCTTCGGCTTCGAGTTGACTGCTCAACGACGGATCGTCGTCGCGCAAACAGATATTGATGTGAATCGGTTCAGAGAAATCGGCCACACCCGCTGTCAGCACATCGAGGTCTTGTCGCGAATCGACCCCACAAGCGCGCACCACGGCTCCGTCGGTCGCGTCAACGGTCGCGAGCAATCCAAGGAGCTGCTTCGTTACGGCATTCGCCTCCAGGACTTCCCTGGTCCACACCGGAATCCGATGCCCCCACCACAACTGCCGGCTGATGCACCAGTCACGAATGTTCTTATGCCAGACCTGAAACGTCTTCGCGTACCGCTCCGGCACGAACCGCAAATTCCCTTCCCACGGTTCCTTGCTCCCCCCTTCGTCGCTCCGTCGCTCCGTCGCTCCGTCGCTTTCCATAGCCATCGCGCGCAGCGCAGCGCCCGATAAACGTTCATCCGTCACCTGCACATACCATTGATCACTCAGGTACGGCTCGATCGGGACGTGCGAACGATAACTGTGGCCCACGGAGTGCCGGTAGGTTCGAGTTTCGGCGAGCAGTTCGTGCTTCTCGAACCACGCCACGACAGCCTTGGACGCCTCTTCGCGGCCCATGCCCAGAAACGGCTCGGCCTCGGCGGCGCGGCCCGATTCGAATTCTTCCGACGGCCAGCCGTGGTCCCTGGAGATCGATGCGTCGGGCCCGAACACGTTGATGACCTCGAGGCCGTGCCGCAGGCCGACCTCCCAGTCGTTCGGATCGTGCGCCGGCGTGATCTTGAGACACCCCGTCGAATATCTCGCTTTCTCGTCGCCGCTGTCCGGATCGGGCAGGACGACGTATTCGTCCGCGACGATCGGAATCTTCCGGTTCACGATCGGCAATCGCACGAAACGCCCCACGAGGCTCTTCGCACGCGGGTCGTCCGGATGAATCGCCACCGCCGTATCCCCGAACATCGTCTCCGGCCGCGTCGTCGCCACCGTCACAAAGTCGATCTCCTCGCCCTCCGCTTCCCCCCCTCCGTCGCTTCCTATTAAGGGATACTTCAAGTACCAGAAGAACCCATCAAGCTCCCGCGCTTCCACCTCGTCGTCGGCCAGTGCGGTCTGCGTTTCCGGATCCCAGTTCACCAGCCGTTTGCCGCGATAGATCAGGCCGTCGGCGAAGAGGCGGAAAAACGCTTCGCGCACGGCACGGGCGCACACCTCGTCCATCGTGAACCGCTGGCGTTCCCAATCGCAGGAGCAGCCCATCGCCTTGAGCTGATCGATGATCCTTGCTTCGTAGTTGTCTTTCCAAGCCTGGATCTTCGCGACGAAAGTATCGCGATCGAAGTCGGTGCGGCGCTTTCCCTCTTCCTGTAGAACACGCTTTTCGACGACGGTCTGAGTGGCGATCCCCGCGTGATCCGTCCCCGGCATCCAGAGCGCGTTGCGCCCCTGCATCCGGCGCCACCGGATGAGGACGTCCTGAAGCGTGTTGTTCAGCGCGTGCCCCATGTGCAGCGCCGACGTAACGTTCGGCGGCGGGATGACAATGGCATAGGGCTCGCCGCCGCCCTTCGGATCGGCGTGAAAGGAACGCGCTTCCTGCCACAAGCGGTTGACCTGAGGCTCGACGTCGGCCGGCGCGTACTTGCTGGCCAGTTCGGTTGTCATGAAGTTGCTCCACCACCGGCGGCCGCGGCGTGAACACGCGGGTCGTCGGCGCACCGATCTGCGATTGGCATGCGGTCGGGTCGGATTTTATTGGGTACAGGCGGACGGATCGCCGACGGACGGGTGGGGGTCATCCCCTCATCTAACAGCGACTCGCGAAGATGGATACGATGCGGGCTTCACGACATGGAGTATATCGGCCGATCGGGGTTCGGATCAAGAACCGATATCGCGGCGCAACCGTCGCCGCACGGTCATCGCCGCGATGGCTGTCCGGGCCCCGCCACGCGGCTACGGGCAGCGGCACCGAGACAGAACTATTAATTGTGCTCCGATTCGGCATAGTATCGATGTGGTTGGAGCGATGAACTATATCTTGATAATCTGAAACGTTGCTCAGGACGACAACGATGCGGATACACGGGATCACATCTGCGGCAATGATCGTTGTTGCAGTGACCGTAACCGCCGCTACTGCCCAACTGCCCGATGTGCCGACGGGTTCGATTGAGGTGAGATTGGATCTCGTGGCCACGGGCCTCAGCGCCGTGGAGCCGGGCAGCGGCGTCACACAGGTTGCCCCGACGAAACTCGTGCCCGGCGGCAGCGCCCGGCTGTTCGTCACGACACTCGGGGGGGTCGTGCGCCTCGTCGATCAGAGCCAGTTGCTGTCGGCTGCCTATCTCGACACGACCAATCCGAACTCGTTCAACGACCCCGGTCGCCACGGCATGACTGCGATGGCGTTTCATCCGGATTTCTACAACCCAGGGCAGGCGGGCTATCGCCGTGTCTACACGATCGGAGATGAGTTGCTGGGCAGCGGTTCGGGTGGAACGTGGGACTTTCCCACTTCGGCACCGGATTCGTCGTCCCCGGTGACACCGTTCGACCAGGTTCTTTTGGAGTGGATCGCCGACGATCCGGATGCCGACATGTTTTCCGGCTCGTCGCGCGAACTGTTTCGCGTACGCCAACCGAAAGACGATCACAACATCAACGACCTCGAATTCGGGCCGGACGGCTGCCTCTACGTCGCGGTCGGAAACGGAGGGAACGTGCGCCTGCATCAACTCCCGCCGCCCGGAATGGAAGGGCTCAGCGACAACGCTCAGCGATTGGACGTCATCTTCGGCAAGGTCCTGCGGATCGATCCGCTCGATCCGAACCTGCCGCCCACGAGCACCGATCCGGTCAGTGCCAACGGCAACTATCGCATCGCGCAGGGCAATCCGCTCGTGGGCATTGCCGGCCAGGTCGAGGAGATCTATTCCTGGGGCCATCGAAACCCTTACCGCATCAACTTCGATCCGGTGAGCGCCAACCTCTATGCGGGCGACGTCGGCCAGAGGAGTATCGAGAGCGTGGATGACGTCACGCTCGGCGGGAATTTCGGCTGGAACCTCAAGGAAGGCAGCTTCGTCTTCGACTTCGACACGCAGACGGTGACGCCCGACGTGGATACCGGTTCCGGAACCGTGGCCGGCAACTTCGGCCTGACCGATCCGATCTTCGAATACGACCACGCTGACGGCCGGGCCGTGGTCGGCGGCTTTGTCTACCGTGGCTCTGACGTCGCCGCGCTTGTGGGAAAGTACGTGTTCGCTGATTTCCAGGGCGGCCCGCAGGGAGGTCGCCTGTTCTACGGCGATCTGGCGACGGGTGATCTGTTCGAGTTTCAGCTCGACGCGTCGGGGACGGCACTGCCCGACCTGGTCTACAGCTTGGGCCAGGACGATGCGGGCGAACTCTACGTGCTGGGTGGGCCATTCAACGCAAGCGACGGCGTCGTCCTGCGCATCGTCCCGGAGCCGGCTGCCGTGGGATGGATCGGTGCTTTTGGCCTGCTCACGCGGCGCCGACGCGGAGGAGTCACCTGAAATGTCCGACCGGGTTGTCTATTTCAACGGCAGGTTCGTCCCCGAATCCGAGGCACGCGTGTCGATCTTCGACAGCGCCCTGTGGTGGGCGGACATGCCCTTCGAGGTGTTACGGACCTACAACGGTACGCTGTTCCAAGTGCGTGCCCATCTAGAACGACTGTACGACTCGCTGAAGCTCCTGGAGATCGACTGCGGCCTCTCGATCGACCAGATGGAAGCCGTGACGCTCGATACGCT
>CAUZBA010000106.1:0-9270 GCA_963577635.1 Phycisphaerae bacterium | reverse complement strand
ATACCGGCCGGCAACGGCTCGTCGATACAGAAGTTGCCGCAGGCCAGCTTTGGGCGATGGCCGTTGATGACGGCCCAGTGGTGCATTTGCGGCTGGCGGTGATCAATATTGAACCGACGCGTGTCCGGGACCAACTGTACTTTGCTTGGAAGCGTCAAGCCCGCGCGGAATCCGAAGTAGTGAACACCGTGAATGTCTTGAACGTGGATTCCCGGCAGCAGCATCACCTTATCGTCGCTGTGCTTGGCGCACTCCTTCTGAAACGCGTCAAACTCATCGCGGTCCACGACGTCGAAGTCTTCGAGAAATGCCAGGTACTGAATGCCCAGCTCGCGGGCCACGGCCGCATACTCCGCGATAGACGATTGGCCGCCACTGTAGTCGCTGCGCACGCCGACCAGCCCGACGAACTGATCGTGAACGGACTCAAGGAGAGGCTTTTTGACGTCGGTCTCCGGGGACGGCCAACGGTAAGGCTCAAGCTGGTAGCTGGCTTCGATGCTGGCGTCGATCGTATCGCGACCGGCCTCCTGGGAGGCTTGGCCGAGCCAGTCCAGCACGTTCATTAGCAGCGCGTTCAAATCCGAGGGCTTACCTTCCAGCCCCTTGCCCGTACAGACGCCTTTGAAGACCTTGTTGCCGGCACAGAAATCCGAGTAGACATAGTCGATGGCACAAACGGCCATCCGCCCGGCGCCCTCGACGCCTTCGCGCACTGCAACCAGAGGAGCCGGCTCTGTGAACATCTTGCGCCGGTGAGGCTCCAGGGCCCACGTATCGCCATGGACTTCAGATGCCCCATATGCCTTGAACGAGCTCGACGGCCCCAGCGAGGCAAGGGTCGTCCAGTTTTCGTCCACGCCGACGAGATAGGTGTTGGCATTGCGCAGTGTGTCGTAGTTAACCTCGCCCCCCGCTTTGGCGCCGACGGGATACCACAGGCCCTTGACACCTTCTGTCAAGGGATGTTTCGTGATCCGAGTTGTGGGGGCGAAATCATTCGTGCCGTACAGTGCCTTGATCGGTGCGTCGTCGACGACACAGCCGCTCATCGTCCACAGACCGTAGTCGCTCACCAGCTCCTCAAAAGCTTTTCTGTAGGTCGGGCCGCTTTGCGGAAACACCATCACCCCGCCGCCTGCCTGGAGCAGCTTGCGGAGTTCGGCAAACATCGCCGGGACCTCGGTCTTGATCACGTCTTGGGTTATGTCCGGCATCGTCATCAGCACAACCACATCGAAGGATTGGATCAGGTCTGTTTTCTTGCCTCCCAGGAAATTGCTGTAGGAAAAATACGCGACCCGATAGCCCTCGTTGGCCACGCGGGCCATGTTCATCCGCAAGTACCCGCCGCCGTAGAATCTGGGCAGATGCCCGCTGAGGAACAATACGGCCGGCTTACGCGGCTCAGCCGCCAGGCCGATGCGCTCGCACAGGACCAGAACACAACCGGCCATTACAGCCAAGGTCAGTACACGCCGCAACATGAGCTTTCTCCTTAGGCGACACCCCGGATTTTTCTCGGGTTCCAGGCTGTGAGTGACGAAACCCTAATCCGTGGCAGTCTTGGCCTTCTTTTAGGTCATCAGTGAAGAGCTTAAAGTGGGGAGGAGGTACAGGTCAAGACCCTCGTGCACGTCTGATGACCACGACCCGGGCGTAAGCCAGAGTGACAGAAGGTGCATCGTAAACCGTGGGGTCGTCTAAAGATTTGATTCCGTCGAAAAACCCCTGACTTCAAAATGCGCGCAGGGCTATCCTCCCACAGTCCCTCCTGCTTCTGCTCGCCGCCTCTTACTCCCACCTCCTACTCGGAACTCTTACCCGATGATCCTACTCGAAACTCGAGCATGAGCAGCGAGTAGGAGGGACGAGTAGGATTCGAAATTCAACACCTCAATCAACGTGAAGCAGCCGCGTCAAGGAGTACATGTATGAGTTTCTAGACCCTACAGGCAACTACACCTGCGCCAGCAACTCCTTGACGGTGGCATCGAAGATCGCTTCCCATTCCGGCGCCAACAGGCACTCGGTGACCTCGTAGCCGCCGCGTGGGTAGTAGGAAGCGGGCGGCGAGTAGTGCAGGTAGCCGTTGCAGATCGCCGCGATCAAGGTGTGGTCGTGCGGCGAGGTCTGTTTGATCTTCAGGCCGGTCTCGGCCAGGATCTCCATCGGCGCGGTGACGAAGACGCTGTCGGCAATCCGGATCGCCTGGATCTCGAGCCCCACCGTCGCCGCGCCGATGTCGTCGATAATTTCCTGATGCTTGGCCAACGTCGCGATGTTCTCTTCGTTACGCGCCATCTTCTCCATCGCCTGCAGGCTTTCGAGGTACTTGTCTACCGCCAGGCGGTTGCGCTCGTCCATGGTGCGGAACGCCAGGTCCCCGGTCTCGTCGGCGCGCAGATAGCGGAAGGGTTGGTGAGAGGGGTAGTCCGCGTGTAGCACATGTTTGAGATAAAGCGGCAGGAATTGCTTGAAGCTGAGCGAGGTGTATCGCAGCGATGCCTTGAGCCCGGCAGATTCCGCTTCGATCGCCGCGATGACCTCCGGGATATCCGTGCGCAACGGCATTTCGACCGTCCTGGAGATCACGTTCAGCGCCGTATTGCCCGACGGCTCAATGCCCCGCCAGGCGCGCAGCACGCTTTCGCCGAGGGCCGTGCCGAATTGGCAGCAACTCTTCGGCTGTTCGCGGTCGTGCGATTGCGCTTCCTCGGTGTCGCCGAGCGCCCCCTGCACAAAGAACGCCGCCGCCTCGCCGCCGAGTTGCGCCTCAAGGTACGCCGAGGCTACGCCAGGCCAGCCCGCGGTGATGACCTGCCGGGGCGACTCCAGCGACAGGTGACAGGCAAAGTTGTACACGACGGCGAGCGGCCTCCCGTCCAACCGGTCGAACCGCAGGACGCCGATCTCCGGGTCGACCGGCCGGAGCCCCTCGATCAGCTCGTCAGGCGGCGGCGGATAGGGGCCGCGCGGCGTGTAATCCGTGCCGTTTTTCAGCAACATGGTGCGGTTGACCGTGTCCTCGTTGCGGCCAATCCCCACCCCGACGGTCACCGGCGTCATGCTCGCCAGCGCCTGGCCAATGGCGGCCATGCTGCGATCGAGCTGTTCGTCGTCGTCAGCCAGCAGGCGTCCGGGCGGATGCGTATGCGACGCGCTGACGGTGACGTTGCTGCCGGGAATGCCCCATTCGTCGGCAATGCGGCCGCGCAGATTGGGCACGAAGTCATCGGCACTGTCATTCAGGATGTATTGCGTGATCGAGCGGGAGCCCACCGCGGTGACGTCCATGGTCAGCAGGACGATCTTCCGCTCGCCGTTGTCCAGCACCAGCGCGCGGACGAACAAGGGATCGTCGACAAGGATCGGTTTGTCCCAGAATTCCCGGGGAATATGGGCCCTGGTCTTCTCCGAAAGCAGCTCGCACTGGGTGCCTTCGGATCGGCAAGTGATGTCGGCCTTGCCAACGCCCGCCAGAATCTGTGCGCTCATGGCGTCCCTTCCGTTTGGTTTCTATTTGAGGTCTGTCCCTGCCGTGCAACGGTGACGGTGTTGATTTCGTCGTCGTTGTCGACTGCCGCCAATGCGGCGCGGGCCGCATCGGTGCCGATCCGGGCCAGCGCGTGGGCGCAGGCGACGCGGACCGGATAGATGTCGTCACTGTGCAGCAACCGCACCAGCAGCGGCACCGCCGGCGCGTGCACGGCGGCGCCCAGTACCTCGGCCGCGGCTGCCTTCAGGCGATACCAGCAGACGTCGTCCGGCTTGCGGTCCGGCAGCGTGACGTGATCGTCCGCTTCCGACTGCAGAAGCGCCAGCGCCGCCACCACGACGGCCTCCTCGGTGCATCCCACGGCGGCTTCCAATGCCCGCAGCGCGGTGCGCCAGTCACTGCCCGCGATTGCCGCAGCAAGCTCTCGTGCGCCGGGCGGCGTTCGTGGCGGCGTCTTTGCCAGCGCCGGCGCCGGGAATGGTTGGCGCCGTGGTGCTGGTTCGTCGGTCCGTTTCCGCGGCACTGAGATGCGGTCACCGGTACCGCGATCGATGACCACCTGGTCGGCGCTCCAAACCACGCGAGCCGTCCGCCCATGATAACGCAGCTCGAGGCTGTCGCCGTCGCGTGCCAATGACGAGGCCGGGCCTTCCGGTTCCTCGCACAGCAGGACGATCCGCCCGCACACCGCCGCTTCGAGCGTTGACGGCACGTGCAGCATCAGGGTGTTCTCGCCGGCGCGCAATGCGGGCCCGACTTCCAGTACGTGCGGCAGCAACGGTTGACCTTCCGGCGGGATGTCGATCGCAAACGCGGTATCGTTGACCCACACGGTCGCGCTCCGAATCAGTTGCGGAATCCGCAGCCAGACGCGAGTCGCCGGGGCCTGCGGCAAGGTGACCGTGCGGTGATAGACGCCGATGCCGGGGGCGTGCTGCTGCGTCGCGTAGAACCAGGCGCCATCGGTCGTATCCAGCGGTTCGCCCCCGGGCCACGCCGCACGCAGGGACGCCGCCATTTCCGGCGACGTCGCCAGGACGAACGCCCACCGGTCGCTGCAGTCCAGCCACTCACGCATGCCGGGCGTCGCTACAAAGAGCGTGTACAGCATCACGTCGTCGCCGACGGCATGATGTGACACCTCGTGGCAACTGCCCTCCAGTTGCGAGGCCACGGCGCCGGAGAAGTGGCGGTGCGCCAACGGGGCGCCGTCAGGCGTACAAACCTCCAGGCGGATCTGCTCGGCGGTGACCACCGCGAAGCGCGTGCCGGCGAGCACCGCCTCGCCATCGCGCAGATGCGCGCGCCAGGTCACCCGCCGTGGGTGCGGCGAGACGATTCGGTCGCGGACCAGCAGCGCATCGTCGCCCAGCAGCAACGTGGCACGCCGTACCGAAACGACGTCGTACTCCGGCGCGAAGCAGGTGGTCACGTCTGCTTCGAACAACGCCGTGTCGGCGGCGTACTGCGCATACAACAGCTCGCCCTGCGTGGAACGATGCGGCGCAAAGTAAGCGTCGTCGTCGAGAAACACGCAGTTGTGGACACCCACCGTGCCGCCGCCAAAGTTGGTTTCCTCGTTGAGGTCGGCATACCAGGTTCGGCACTCGGGCCGGTCCAGGTCGTCATGCTTTGCGGACTCCACGCAGGCGCCGTCGAGCAGCAGCGGGAAGCCGTCGAACTCGGCGATCAACGAATTCGGATTGAACTGCGACCGGCTGGGCGGCCAGTAGCTGCGATCCCACATCTGCATGACGAACAATCGTTGCCGGGGACCGGCCGCGGTGGCGGCCACCGTGGATTCGGCGTGGTTGAAGCACCAGGTCGGGGACGGCTCTGCCGGCCGCGGTGCCTGCAGCGCCCAGAGCAACGTCCACAGGGTTTTGTCGAAGCCCCAGCCCAGGTGCCGCGGGCTGTCGAGCGCGCCGATTCGTTCCAGGTGATCGAGCGGCCCCGTTTCGCCGGTACGCCAGGCGAGGTACGCCGCCGTCGGGGTGAATCCCGGGCGGCCGTAGCCGTAATTGTCCCACGGATGCAGCAGGCCTCCGGGCGACATTAACCGCATGATCGCCGCCAATACTTCGCGCGGCGAGGCGCAGTCCGCGTTGTGACGACGATCGAGGAAATCCTCGCCGGTGATCGCCGCGGCCAGTTCCAATCCCAAGGGAAGGATGAAGGCGTTCACGCCGGCCATGTAGGCCGAGCCTTCAAAGCTGTAGCCACCGGCCGGAAAGGCCGTGAGGAATCGGGCCAGGTGCTCGTAGCCGGCATCGAGCAGCCGGCGGGCATCGGGATCCTGGTGGTGCTTCACGCCGAACAGGTAGCCGCCGAGGGCGCAGGCGAATCCCATGGCGCCGTTCTGATTGTTGGCGGGGGTCAACTCGACCGGCCGGGCCTTGAGCCGTTGAAAGGGGTGCGCCCATAAGTAGTAGAGAAACCGTTCCTGCAAGTAGGCGTGATCGGCCGGCGTGAAGACCGGACTCCGGCGAACCCAATCGTAAAGCAGCAGCCAGCGCGCCATCGGAAACGCATCGCAGTGAGTGTGCATCTGCGCGCTGTCGGTGCGTTCGCGGCGTGACACCCCATCGGCCACGGCGCGCAGTTGCTTGCGGGCGGCCGCGGCGAAGTCTTCGTCGCCGGTCAACAGATAGGCCAGGAAGCAGTACGTACCTTCGTCCGGCCGCAGATCCGGGCGGACAACGCCTTCGGGCACGACGCGGAGGGCCTGAAGCCGATAATCGACGTGGCGGTCGAGGTTGCGCGCGATCCAGATGAGGTGTTCGAGTCGGCGCCGCAGCATACCGCCGGCGGCGTGGTAACGGGCGCGCACGTCGAGGTCGACACACAAAAATGGATCGGTGGTATGCATCAGGGTCGTGGCCATAGTCTTTGTTTACTAATCCGGCGACTAAATAGTAGCTGTTCCTTATCGTTGTCTTGATCTTCGTCTCGATCGTCGTCGATCCCCGCATCTTCGTCCCGATCTTCGTCTCAGCCTGCCCGCCGTAACCAAACGAAGGCGGGATCCGACCAGGATCGGGGCAAGGATCGAGACAACGATGAAGACCGACAATAATCGGGACGACGATCGGGACAATGATCTCTGCGTCATACCTGCCATTGATTGTTCGCCCGAGTAAAAGCCGCTCTAAAGAAATCCAAACGAATACAGCCGCGCATGCTGCCCCTCCAGCTGGAACCGGATTCGGAAGGTCTCCTCGCCCTCGGGCAGCGTATCCGGACCTTTCCATCGCACCGTTGCATCCGGCTGGTCCCCCCGGATCGGTCGCGCGTCTGCCCGGGCGTAGCCGGCGAGTGGTTTCTCCTCCTGCGCGTGAAGCAATTCGACGCGGATGCTCGACCCCTTCCGGCAGTCCGCGTTGACGCGAAGCGTCTGCGCGGCGCCGGACCGCACCGGGATGGTGGTCAGAGTGCCCCCCCCGCGATCCGCATCCGGTTCGACATGGGTAAATCCATCCGGGCGAAGCACCGCCAGGCCAATGCCGCGCGGGATCTCGTCCTCGTTCAGGTCGCTGCCGGTCTTGTCCACGTTACTGACGTGCCGCCCCGCGGCGCCGTAGTAGAGCAGCATCCGCTCGCCGTCCACAACGGGAACGGCCGGCGTGATCTCCGCGGAGTCCCAACTCTTCGGCGAGTCCAGCGAGAGAACCTTCGCGCCCGGGCACACCGCCACAAAGGTCTCGCCGTCGCGGCTGACCGCGAGTTCCACATCCAGTATTCCGGAGTGGTGCTGATACTGGTACAGCGCGAGGTAGTAACCGGCGTGAGGCCACACGACGGTGTCATGGACCTGGTGAATTTTGCCGCCGCGCACCACGGGGACGCACCGCGCGAAGGGATCGAGGACTGGATTGTCCTGCCAATACGTCCACTGTAAAGCATCCGGACTGTAGGCATAGGCTCCGCCGCGCCGCCCCATGTTCAGCGAGGTGAAGCCATAGGCCTTGAACCGTCGATCCGGGTCCCTCTCCGCCACGTCGCGGAACAAGAACTGAGGAACAAAGGAGAAGGGACGCCCGCTGGGGAAACGGAGCCGCGCTTTGCTTCGTGACCAACGGAATCCATCGGGGGAACAGTGCAGCCAGCCTTGAACCATGTCGCTCCACGGATCCGTCAGCCCCTGCCGTACTTCCTCCAACTGCGTCCCCGCATTGGCGAACTCCAGCATCTTGTATCGTCGGTTTGGATTCGGCTCGGCCGGGTCGTGGAAAACATGGCAGCCGCACGGGAGAGGCGGATGCGCGGGCCGGCTTCCGGCCGGTCTCGACCGGGTCAGCTTCCCGTTTCGCCTGACAAAGCGGAGGCCGTCGGTGCTTTCCGCATAACCGGGGGTGAACCACTCCCACCACGGAATCCGGTCGCTGACGTGGACACCGTGATACCAGAGTCGATACACCCCCTGTTCCTTGAGGACGCTCGGGACGCAGACACCGCTCGCGTCCGGGCCGCGCCTGCTGCGCTGCAGAAGCGGATTGGCCGGAGATTTCTTCGCCGCGTTGAGCCTCAGGCACAGGCCGTCCATGCCCTGGATTTCCTTGAGATCCAGAAAGAGAACCTTCGCTCCGGCGTCGGCCTTGAGCGTCGGGACTTCCACCAGCGAAACCCGCGTGCTCGAAGGTGGGCCATCATGGGTGAGCGCAAGCACCATGCCGGTCGCACCCTCAGCCTGGGGCGATTCGACGTCGAAACGGTCCAGGGACAGGTGATTGTCCTCGAACCGCGGGCTGTTTCGAATCATGGCCGGGCCGGACTGAATCGGGCCCCAACCCGCGCCGAGCCAGCGTGTGCAGAAGATGCGCTGCCGGGTGCTGTCGATAAAAAACAGCCACGGGACGCCGTGGTGGTCCACGGAAAACTTCGGCGAATGGCAGGTGTGCCCGATGAACCGCTCGTCGGGCCACGTCACGAAACTCCGATCCGCCGCCGATCCATCGAGGGCGACATAGTCGAGGGCAGCCCCATCGTTTTCATACACGGCGGTGCGCCGGCCGTTCAACTCGGCCATGGCCGGGCGGCGGGCGCGATCCAGCACCTTGCGCGGCTTCCACGGTTTTCGCCTGCCTACATCGGCGAGCATTCCCGTCAGGCAGTAGAGATCCTCACCGATGTCGTGCCACGCCAGATGGAAGGAGCCGTCGGAGCACGTCAGCAAGCTCGGCGGAGAGATGCCGTAGGCCTCCACGAGTTTCCGCGGCCGCCAGCGGCCGTCGCTGCGACTCCCCATATGTAAGGACGCCACGTGGTCCCTCTTCCCCGGGACGATCCAGGTCAGCCAGACGGCGCCGTCCGCCGCCACGGCCAGATCGCCGAGACGCGTGTTGTTGCCGATCGGCACGACGTTGCCACGGCGGATAGCGCCCGGACGATTGCCTGCCCCGAGGTTCGCGGTCCAGTACCACGCCGCGCCAGCCGCGGTGTTTTCCGCCACGTGCATCCGGTCGTGATGGTCGATGACCATGCCCGCGGCGAAAAGGTCGTCGCCCGCCCGGCGGGGCGCGCCGATGGGGACCGGATCGGAAAAGTCGTCGAGCGACCGTGGGTCCGTCTTAGGCGATCTGCGGAGGACCAGGGACGGTCTGCCGCGGGCGTCGCTGTCCAGCGTCATGAGGTAAACGCAACCGCGGCTGTCGCGGGCCAGCCGTCGTTGCAGGGACCTTTCATATTCGAGGCGAATCGCCTGACCGAGCATCAGCAGCCCTCCGTTCCTAAACACGGGTCGGATACCCGTGCTACTAAAGATTTGCAAGCCA
>CAUZBA010000105.1:0-9318 GCA_963577635.1 Phycisphaerae bacterium | reverse complement strand
ATCGTTGATCTCTTTCATCGGGTAGACGCGGCTCGTACTCAGCAGCAGGAACGCGGCCCCCCTGTCACGAGCCGCTTCCATGCAATGGACCGTACCGGTGAGGTTGGTGTTGACCACCTGGAAAGGCGACCCCTTCTGGCCCGCCTCGACCGACGGCTCAGCCGCGCAGTCCAACAGAAGGTCGAACGCACCGGCCGACACGAAATCTTCGGGACACCGCACATCACCGTGCAGGAATCGGACACCTGCACCCTGGAGGCGGCCCAGGTTCAACTCGCTGCCGCGGCGTTTCAGGTTGTCCATCGCCGTCACCGCGATCTGCGGGTACGCCTCCTTAAACAGGATCGCGAGGTTCGAGCCGACGAAACCGGCACCACCCGTGATAAGCAGGCTGTTGAAATCCATTACGGCCCTACCCGGCTGCGCATTGAGTTGTGAATCTCGCGCATGATCCGCTGCATGTCGTAGGTCATGCTCCAATGCGGATAGTGCGCCTGAAACTTGCGGGTGTCGCTGATGTACCAGATGTGATCGCCGATGCGCGAACGGTCGCAATATTCCCAATTCATTTTCCGGCCCGTCATGTCTTCACACACCGCGATCGCCTCCAGCATGGAGCAATTGCTGTGACGTCCTCCCCCGGCGTTGTACACCTCGCCGGGACGCGGGTTCTGAAGGTAATGCCAGAACATCGTGATCAGATCGTATGAATGGATGTTGTCGCGCACCTGCTTGCCCTGATAACCGAATACCGTGTACTTCTGGCCGGTGATCGCACACTTGACGAGATACGAAAGAAACCCGTGCAACATCGCCCCCGAATGTCCCGGGCCGGTCAGGCACCCACCACGAAAACAGACGGTCTTCATGCCGAAGTACCGACCGTATTCCTGGACCATCGCGTCGGCGGCAAGCTTTGAAACGCCGAACAGCGAATGTTTCGTCTGATCGATCGACATGGATTCGTCGATGCCGTGTTCGTAGTACGCGTGACTTTCTTCAACCTCCCACCGGGTTTTGAGTTCCGCGAGCGGAAGCCTGTTCGGGCTGTCCCCGTACACCTTGTTCGTCGAAGTAAAAATGAAGCATGCATCCGGACAATGCCGCCGCGTGCACTCGAGCAGCACGAGCGTCCCGTCGGCGTTTACGGAAAAATCGACGTACGGATCGGTTGCAGCCCAGTCGTGGGACGGTTGGGCGGCACAATGGATGATCACGCGAATATCAGCGCCGTGTCGCGCGAACACCTCTTCGATCGCCTTCTGGTTGCGAATGTCCACATCCTGATGAACGTACCCGGCAACGCTGGCCTCGAGCTCGCGGCGGTTCCACTTCGTCGAGGCATCGTCTCCGAAGAATACGCGTCGCATGTCGTTGTCGATGCCGACGACCGTGAATCCCTTCTCACTGAAGAACCGGACGGCTTCGGCGCCGATCAGTCCCGCCGAGCCCGTCACCAATGCCACATCGGTCGCCATGGATTTCCGTCCTTCACGGGCGCGGCACGCTTCCCGGCCGCTGCCATTATCGACTAAACCGGTTGAACATCAAGACAACGGCACGGTCACGCGCAACGTGTCATCTGACGTCGCGATGTGACGGCAAAGGACTGATCATCTGCGTCAATCGATCGATCTCGAATCGTCATCACCTTGTCGGCACTGGTGGACGACCCGCAGGTCACTCGAGTGCCGACGTTTCGACGGGGAATGAGTCCAGCCGAGCAGGGGTCGAGTGTCGAGTGTCAAGTGTCGAGTGTCGAGTGTAAAGTGTAGCCGGTGACGTCGCTGCCGCTACACTTGAACCCCTAGACCTGACATCGAACCGAGGCGAAGCGAAGATCCGTCGCAAACGGACCCCACACTCGACACCCGACACCCCTCATGCTGCATGGCAAGAAAATCGTCGTCGTCCTGCCCGCCTACCGCGCGGATAAGACGCTGGAACAAACGTACAAGGATATTCCCATAGACGTGGTCGACGAGGTGCTTCTGGTCGATGACGCCAGTGACGATCGGACCGTTGAAGTCGCCCGCAGATTGGGCATCCGAACCTTCGTCCACGAGCAGAACCTCGGCTACGGGGCCAATCAGAAGACATGCTATACCGAGGCCCTCCGAGCGGGTGGCGACATCGTGGTCATGCTGCACCCGGACTACCAGTACGACCCGCGCCTGATCACGGCGATGGCCGGGATGGTCGCCTCGGGCATTTACGATGTGGTGATCGGCTCCCGGATCATCGGCAACACGGCACGCCGCGGTGGCATGCCCCGTTACAAATATCTGGCCAACCGCCTGCTCACCGCAGGTCAGAACTGGTTGCTGGGTACGAAGCTTTCGGAATTCCACACCGGTTACCGCGCGTTTTCACGAGCGGTGCTGGAAAGCCTGCCGCTGCGCACCAATTCGGACGACTTCGTATTCGACAGCCAGATGCTCACGCAGGCGGTGGCCTTCGAGTTTTCGATCGGTGAGATCTCGTGTCCCACCAAATACTTTGCCGAGGCCAGCTCGATCAACTTTCAACGGTCCGTGGTCTATGGGCTGGGCGTGGTGATGACCAGCATCGGCTACCGACTCTGGCGCTGGGGCCTGTGGCGCGGTGCGCGGTATTCAAAGGACCCCGGTCTGCGGCTTGAGGTTGTCAGGGATCAGGCATAGGCACGAAGGCACGGGGGGACCGTCGCGACCGATGAAGAAGCAACGGAATGCCTCGTCCCCCATTCGAGTGACGAAACCCATCGCCCTCCAGCACAACCGGCTTGTCTGACTCCCCACGCGCCATGACGCGAGTCCGATCCGGACTTCAGTCATGGTCGGACGTCCGTGCCCACGCCATCGGTCGGTCGGTCCGCATGCCTGGTGATTCCACCCACGCGTTGCGGTAGAATTGAACTGTCACGACCGGCCACTTCGTGACGTATGCCGCCTGGGTGAGCCAACCGACGGGTAGGGAACAACACCATGGCCAGAGCCAATGTCGATCCCACAGAGCTGAGGCGATTTGCCAAGGACCTCGCCCGCTTTCACCACGACCTGGAGACGATGATGGGCTCGCTGCATGCCCGGGCCCGCGAACTGGCAACGAGCTGGCGCGACCAGGAGCAACGCCGCTTCACGGGCGAGTTGGAACAGGCCATGCGGGGGCTGAAACGGTTCCTCGAAACCTCTGAGGAGCACGCCGCGTTCCTTAACAAGAAAGCGGGTCTCGTGGAAGACTATTTGAAGCGCTAGGGTAAACCCGCGGTCCCATGTCAAACCACCATGAGCGAGCACGCCAGCATCGAGTCGATCGACTGTCTCCAGAACCTGCGCTCGGCCGTGGCGAAGTTCGTCGATGTGACCGGGTCCGCGCTGCTGACCGCCGACGCCGAGATTGACCGAACGGCCGACTGGCTGCGCAGGGACCGACCCACATACTGGAAGGGGCAATTGCGCAAACGTGAAGAAGCGGTCACGCAGGCCAGGTTGGCACTCAACCGCAAGCGTTCCATGCCCACAGCCACCGGGTCGCAGCCCTCGACCGTGGACGAGGAGAAGGCGCTCTCGCGCCGGCAGCGACTGCTCGAGGAAGCCGAGCACAAAGCGCTTGCCGTGAAGCGTTGGAATCGGCAATTCGACAAAGGCGTCAACCAATACCGGTCCGGTCTCCGCGAGATCCGGACGCTGGTGGATGCCGATCTACCGTCGGCGATGTCGCAGCTGCAACGCCTGGTGATCTCCCTGGAACGCTACGTGGCGCTGAAACCACCCAGCGCCGATCGCGCACAATCTGAAACCGAACGGACCCGAAGCGATGAGCCTCCGATCCAGCAGCGCCCTTCTGAGTCGGGCGAAGAAGGACCTTGACCGGGCGTGGGGCCGTGCCCGCACCGAGTGGCGTGACGATCCCAGCCGTGAATTCGAGCAGAAATACCTCGCTCGAATCGATGCCATCGTGCGCAACGCGCACAACGGCATGGCGACCATGGACCAGATGATTACGCAGGCGCGCAGGGATTGCGAGTGACGCCCAAACGCGATGAAGTCAAAGCCCCGCCACACGTCGAGGACGCCGCGCGCCAGCGGCAGGTCCTGCTGGATCTTCTGGAGCTGTCGTCGAGCTGTGAGCAGGCGGATCGTTCGATCGAACACGACTGCGAGGAAGGTGCTCGTTCAATCAACCGTCGTCACGGGCGGCTGAGCCTCAATCTCGGTAAGCGCCATGCAAGCGCAGGCTCGACACTGGCGCACTCACTCGAACAACGCGCCGCCCGGCTCGCGGCGGACGCGCAGGCGCGGCGTCAGCGCATGGTCCAAGATCACGAAGCGGCCATGCGGCAGCTTGGGGAGCAGGCCGAGGACAACAATCGCCGAATCGTCGACAGGCTGCAGGAGGCGATCTGGCTGGCCGACAGTATCTACGAGGGCGCGCAGATCACGCACAAGGACGATTGCGTCAAGCTGACCGAGCAGGCGAATCTCGGCCGCGAAGCGCTCGACGAACTTGCCAAGAGCGTTGATGACCAGCTGCGCCGCTACCGCCAGGCCTGGACCATCGCCGAGGTCGAGGCGACGATCGACGAACAGGTGATTCCCGACCCCGATACGGCATTCGATCAATCCTGCCGCGACGTCGCCGTGAAACTTCAGGACACGCGTCGTCTGATCGCCCCGATGTTGCTCACGGGGTGGTTTCCCGTCGTGGCGCTGCTGCTTCTCGGCGCGCCGCTCGGGTTCGTTGTCTACACGATCGCGGGCAGGTACGAAGGCGCGTCCTCCGCGTGGCTGCTGACCTGGGTCATCGGGTTATCGTCCGTGGTGATGATCTGCGTCGGCGCTGCGACCGTCGTCAGATGGATCAGCGGCAGACAACTGCGCGTTGTCTGCGCGTTCATTCGCAATTCGCTGCTCGTGGCCGAACGGGCCGCGCAGCAGCGGTTATCCCGGGCGCGGGCGAGCGCCGAGGCCGCCCTGTCCGATGCCAAGGCGAAACGAGACAGGGCGATCGAGATGGCCCGCGGCAAGCTCGAACCCGCGGCGAAACGGACCCGGCAGGAGTCCGTGACAGTTTTCGAGAAGCTCGGGGCAGATCACCCCGCGGCGCTGGAACGCTTTGATCGGGAGAACGCGCAGGCCCTCGGACGGCACGAGCACAAAGCGCGACAGGATGCCGAGACACTCGAGGCAAGATACGACCGGCTCATGGCGGCGGCCGAGCAACGCCGCAATGACCACCTGGCGACGATGGCCGAGCAGATCGACGCGCAGCGCCGGGCGGTCGCCGACAACCGGACGCACGGGGCACGCCGCGTTTGCGCTCTGGCAGAGCGCAGCCGCCATCTGATGGCAACGCTCGGACCGTCATGGCAGGACGATTCCTGGTCCACCTGGAATCCACCGAAACATGACGCTCCTCTGATCCAGTTCGGCAGCCTGCGCGTAGACATGCGCGACCTGGTAGAGAACGGCAGCGAGCGCCTCGAGGCGCCGCCTGTGTTCGACTTACCCGCGCTGATGACGTTTCCCGAACGCGCCTCGATCCTGATCAGATCCACGCGCCAGGGACGCGACAGCGGCGTGGACCTGCTGCGCTCGGTCATGCTGCGTCTGCTGACGACGCTGCCCCCCGGCCAGGTGCGCTTCACGCTCATCGACCCCGTCGGGCTCGGAGAGAGCTTCGCGGGCTTCATGCACCTGGCCGATGCCGACGAAGACCTGGTCGGATCGCGGATCTGGTCCGAACCCGAGCACATCGAGCAGCGCCTCGCCGACCTGACGCTGCACATGGAGCAGGTCATCCAGAAGTACCTGCGCAACGAGTTCGACTCGATCGATCGCTACAACGAGCAGGCGGGCGCGCTGGCGGAACCCTACCGATACGTCGTGATCGCGGATCTGCCGACGAACCTGACGCCCGAATCGCTCCAGCGTCTGGACAGCATCCTCAAGAGCGGTCGGCGCTGCGGCGTCTTCACGTTGATCCTTCAGAACGCGTGGAAGAAGCTCCCGCCCGGCGTGGAAAACCTCGACCTGGAGGGGCACACGGTCGTCCTCGAGCACGATGGGAAGGACGCCGTGTGGACAGACCCTGTGTACGGACGATTTTCGTATATCGTGGACCGCCCACCGCCGGACGCGTTACTGACGTCGGTCCTTCGCCGGATCGGCGAGGCCGCCCACCGCGGTGCCCGGGTCGAAGTGCCATTCGGCCAGATTGCGCCGTCGGATGATCAGGCCTGGTCGTGCGACTGCGGCGCGGGCCTGAGCGTGCCCATCGGCAAGTGCGGCGCGACGAGAATACAACACCTGTCTCTGGGTAAAGGCGTGGCCCAGCACGTCCTGATCACCGGCAAGACCGGGTCGGGAAAATCCACCCTCCTGCACGTGCTGACTACGAATCTGGCGTTGTGGTACGGACCCGATCAGGTCGAGCTCTACCTGGTCGACTTCAAGAAGGGCGTGGAGTTCAAGTGCTATGCCAGGCACGGCCTGCCCCATGCGCGGGCGATCGCCATCGAGTCGGACCGCGAGTTCGGCTTGAGCGTCCTGCAGAAACTCGACCGCAAGATGCAGGATCGAGGCGAGTTGTTTCGCGATGCGGGCGTCCAGGACCTAACCGCGTTCAGACGGGCACGACCGCAAACCGCCCTGCCGCGCGCCGTGCTACTGGTCGACGAGTTTCAGGAACTGTTCACACACGACGACCAGATCGCACAGCAGGCCGGCCTGCTTCTGGACCGCCTCGTCCGTCAGGGCCGCGCGTTCGGCATCCACGTGATCCTCGGGACGCAAACGCTGGCCGCGGGCCTGGGACTGCCACGCGGAACGACGGGACAGATGGCAGTCCGCATCGCGCTTCAGTGCAGCGAAGCGGACTCGCAACTGATCCTGAACGACGACAACACCGCGGCGAGACTGCTGCGCCGCTCGGGGGAGGCACTCTATAACGACGCCGGAGGCCTGGTCGAGGGCAACAGCCCGTTCCAGGTGGCCTGGCTTCCCGACGATGAAAGAGATCAATACTTGGAACTGCTGCAGAAGCGGGCCTCCGACATTGGCGACGAACCGCCGATCGTCTTTGAAGGCGGCCGACCGGCTGACATTAAGACCAACCGGCCGCTGGCCCAGCTTCTTAGCGCCGGCCGGCCGGCAAAACCGCCGGGCGATCCTTCAGCCTGGTTGGGTGAGCCGGTATCCATCAAGGCTCCGACCGCCGCCGGATTCTCGCAGCGCAGCGGAACCAACCTCATGATCGTCGGCCAGCAGCAGGACATGGCGCTGCAAGTAGTAACCAGCGTACTCGTGAGCCTGATGGCCCAACACCCGACCGACAACGCCCGCTTCACGCTGTTCGATGGAAGTCCCAGCGAGTCTTTCGAGAGCGACGGCCTTCAGTCTCTGGCGGCGCTTTCGCCGGACGCTGCCCGGATCGTCCCATGGCGCGACGTATCGACTGAGTTGGCCGCGATGGTGAATGAGCTTCACAAGCGCTTCGACAAGGACATCAGGAATCTACCCTCAATCTATCTGATCGTGTACGGCCTGCAGCGCTTCCGCGTCCTGCGGCGCAGTGAAGAAGATCTCGGTTTCTCGATGGATCAGGAGACACAGCCGCAGGCCCCACCCGATCGCCAGTTCGCCGAGCTGATTCGCGAAGGTCCGATGCTCGGCCTTCACACAATCGTGTGGTCCGATTCGCTGGCGTCGATCGAACGGGCGCTCGACCGCGCCACCCTGAGGGAATTCGACCAGAGAGTACTTTTTCAGGTCAGCGCCGACGACTCCTCCGAGCTGATCGAAACACCGGAAGCCAATCGCCTGGGATTCTACCGCGCCATCCTGCGCAGCGACGAGCGGGGCCTGCTGGAAAAATTTCGGCCGTATGAGTTACCGTCGGGTGAATGGCTGAAGAAGTTTGGGAAGACGATGGGAGGCAAAGGCACGCAGACATGAGCCGGGACGCGTGAGCCGGGCAGAGTTCAAATGGGAAATGTCAGTTCTAAATAACGGTGGCTGTGCATCACCCGATTGAATCGGTATAACATCGACGCAGTCCATTTTGTTGGGCTGGAGACTGTGCCATGAGAAAAGCGCCCTTTCTTGATTTTCCGCTTCCGGAATACGAGCGACGCATGGAACTGGTCCAACGCGCGATGTGCGCGGACGGAGTTGGCCTGCTGGTCCTGACCCTCCGCGAAAACGTGGAGTACCTGTGCGGTTTCACCACGGTGTCGTGGCGGTTGAGCGACAAGGCCTTCTGGCTGGTGGTACCGGCCCAAGGCCCTTCCACCTTTCTCTGCGACCCCATTCACACCGGCAACGTCGATCAAACCTGTAGCGTGGAAGACGTAAGGTTCTGGGGACCCGGCGGCACCACTGCGGTGGATCTGCTGGCTGACCTGTTGCAGGCAGATCCCGGTCAAGGTGCGGTGGGGCTGGAGATCGGCGTCCGGGAGCGAATCAACATGAGTGTGCCGGACTACCGCGCCGTATGCGACCTGATCGGGTCCCGTCCGATCCGTGTGGCCGGCGAAGTTCTAAGCCGTTCGCGGCTTTACAAGAGTCCCGAGGAAATCCGCCGTTTGCGTGAGGCCTGCAGGATCACCGAGGAAGTGATCAGCGAAGTCTTGCCTCGCATCGAACCGGGAATGACCGAACGCGAGGTGGTGCGCGACCTGGCAATAGGTTTTCTCAAACGGGGGGCGGATTCACCACTGAACACCTGCAACTGCGGATACATGGGTCTGAACGGGGGCCGCCTGACACAGATGAATCCAGTGGCAGTGGACCGCCCCCTTCAGCGCGGGGATCTGCTTCGACTGGACGGCGGTTGCGTTTATCGAAATTACGCGGCGGACATCTCACGCAATACGGTCATTGCCGCGCCGCCTTCCGATCCGCTGCGGCGGGCGATGGACGCCTGCCATGAGGTCATGGACACGACGATCGCCGCTATCCGGCCGGGCGTCACTTCAGCGGAACTGTGCCGCGTCTCCGCTGATGCCATGGAAAAGCTCGGCTACGAGGACAAGCGCCGATTCACGATGGACCGCATATCCGCGAAGGCCGGTTCGATGATCGGCCATGCCATCGGATTCGCCAAGCATGAAGATCCTTTTATCACACCGACCGATCGAACCGTGTGGGAAGCCTCGATGACCGGAGCCGTGGAATTCGGGTTGGGAGAACCGCAGTACGGCTACGCCGACTTCGAAGATAATTTCCTCGTGACCGAAGGCGGATGCGACATGCTGTCACGGGGCCCGCGATTCGTGTCATCAGCGCTCGCCTAGAGCATGTCCGAATCGTATTCCCGAGATTCGTGAGAATTCCG
>CAUZBA010000104.1:0-9442 GCA_963577635.1 Phycisphaerae bacterium | reverse complement strand
CAATGACGGCTCCGGCTGCCACGCTGGCCACCGTACAACCGCCATTCTCAGCAAGACCTCTCTGGGGGTGCCGCACTTTTGCTCCGCCCCGCCACCCGGCGCACTTTTGCTCCGCCCTTCACAATAGATCTTGTAGCGGCTCAGCATCGCAGGTGGATGATACACTCGGCCGCCGGGCGACCTAGACTAGGTCCTGAAGCCTGCCTACCCTACCTTTAATGGGCGCAGCCAGGATCGAGAACCCCACAAGCGGAGCACGCGAACTCAGTTGCCACTGTGCGGCGCGGTGCCAGAACGCGTGGTTGATCGTCTCGGTCCGGTCGATTCTTGTGCTTATTTTGGTGGTCATTTCCGCGTCGTGCGGTTCGGGCTCGAGCGAGCCGCGGAGCGTGATCATCATTTCCGTCGATACGCTGCGCGCCGACCACCTGGGTTGCTACGGTTACGAACGCGGAACCTCTCCCGCAATCGATGCGCTGGCCGCGGACGGCGTTCTGTTCGAGGACGCGTCGGCGACGTCGCCGTGGACCCTCCCCTCACACGCTTCGCTGCTCACCGGGCTTTACCCTTCGCGCCACGGCGCCATCGCCGCCAACCGCTCACTGTCGGACAACGTCGCGCACATGGCCTCGCTTCTGGCGCGGGAGGGGTTCACCACCGCCGCGGTGGTCAACTCGATCTACCTCACGAGGTGGGGCCTCGACCGTGGCTTCGCGGATTTTCGCTATGTCAGGGAATCGGCCGGCGATCGTCTGCCCTCGGCGGTCACTCGGGAAGCGATTCGCTGGCTCGATGGGCGCGAGGATGGTCGCTTCTTCCTTTTTCTGCACTATTACGACGTGCACAGTGACTACGCTTCGCTACAGGATTACGAGAAACATTTCGTCGAACCCTATGAAGGACCCGCGGACGGAAGCACCGCCCAGATGCTGAACCATCGCTACGGAAGAGTCCGACTGAACAAGCGCGACATCGTGCATCTGGGCAACCTCTACGACGCGGGGATCCGCCAGCTCGACGATCAACTCGCGGAGCTGTTCGAGCATCTTAAAAAAAGCGGTGTGCTCGACGTGGCGACGATCGTGCTCACGTCCGACCACGGCGAGGAGTTCCTCGAGCACGGTGGCGTGCTTCACGGCCTGACGCAACACCAGGAGGTGATCTCGATCCCGTTAATCGTCCGCGGGCCGGGCATCCCCAAAGGCAGGCGGGTCGTCACGCCAGCCTCGCTCGTGGATGTGATGCCCACGGCGCTCGATCTGCTCGGGGTCGACGCGCCGAACGATATCGACGGCGTCTCGCTGGTCCGCTCCTGGACCGAAGCAGGTCCTCCTCTGGCACCGCGAGTCCTGTTCAGCGAGGCCGACTTCGTCTACCACCTCGAGAAACGCGTCAAGGCGCTGGGTGCGAACCGGACCGCGCGCGACGGGCGGTTTCGGCTGCACGTCAACTTGAGTAGTGGTGCAAAGCGCCTGTTTGACCTGGTCGATGATCCACTCGAGCAGACCGACGTGCTCGCGGTGCACCGCAGCAGGGCCGACACACTGCTCGGCGAGCTTGAAACGTTTCTGAGTGCGTCGCCGGTGGAAACATCCGATCCTCGCCTGTCCCCGGAAGAGCTGGAACGGCTTCGATCTTTCGGCTACGCCCAGTAACCTCCGGATGGGCTAGCAGGACGCTGCAAAACTCGGTCGGCGCAAAAACGTGTACCTGAGATTTTAAAAAGTTTCGCCTTCAACGCGTTTGGACTCGATCTGCGAAGCGAGAGCGGTAGTTTCAAATTGGAGATTCTTGGGCGAACGCCAGAATCCGGGGTTTTGCAGCGTCCTGCTAGAGCGGTTTCCATCCACTCGTAGCGTATTGAGTGTCGGCGAAACAAGTCTGGCGAGGAGGGCGAAGCAGGCGACCCCGCTGCGGGTCGTCGATGTCCGTCAATACTGACGGAACAAAGCCAGGCGCGGTTGTAGCCAGCTCAGCACGCTACGAGTGGATGGAAAGCGATCTAAACTGTCCATCGTCATGGTTCGTGAGCGACTGGTTTGCGTGCTGCTGGTGGCGGCCACTGCGTTGACCTTCAGCGTGGTGGTGCGGTTCGACTTCGTGCGGTTTGACGACACGAAGTACGTGACGAAAAATCCACATGTCAAAGCCGGCCTCAGCGCCGCCGGGCTGCGCTGGGCCTTCGGCAGCACGGTGGCGAGCAACTGGCACCCCTTGACTTGGCTGTCGCACATGCTTGATGTCCAGCTCTACGGGATGGGCCCGGCGGGCCATCACCTGACGAACCTGTTGCTGCACATGCTCAACTCCGTGTTGCTGTTCCTCATCTTTCGTGCCATGACCTCGACAATCTGGCCCAGTGCACTGGTCGCGGCGCTGTTCGCCCTGCACCCGATTCACGTGGAGTCCGTGGCCTGGGTTGCGGAACGTAAGGACCTGCTCAGCACCTTGCTGGGACTGGTGTCCATCGCGGCGTACGTCCGTTACGCGCGGCGCGGCGGCTGGTGGAGGTACCTGCTCTGTGCGCTGTGGCTGGCCCTGGGATTGATGGCCAAACCGATGCTGGTCACGTTGCCTCTGGTCTTCATGCTGCTGGATGCCTGGCCCCTCGAGCGGCTGCGCGGTGAACCGGCGCGCTGGCGTAAGCTCGGAATCGAAAAGCTGCCGTTGCTCGCCGTGTCCGTCGCCGCCAGTGTCGTGACTTACCTCGTCCAACAGGCGGGAGGCGCGATGGCCGAGATCGCGCAAATCCCGTTGAAGCTGCGGCTCGCCAACGCCGTCGTCTCCTACATGCGTTATGTCGGCAAGATGTTCTGGCCCCACCCGTTGTCGATGTTCTACACCCACCCGAACTTGCCGGGCGGTACGCCCTGGAGCGATCTGGAAGTCATCGGCGCGGCCCTTTGCCTCTTGGGCATCACCGTCCTCGTCGTGCTGGCGCGCCGTCCTTACGCGCGGGTCGGCTGGCTGTGGTATCTCGGCACGCTCGTTCCGGTCATCGGCGTCATACAGGTCGGCGGGCAGGCGATCGCCGATCGCTACACGTATCTGCCGCTGATCGGTCTGTTCATCGTTGTGGCATGGGCAGGGCGCGACCTGGCCGCTCGCTTCAGGCAGCGAGGTTGGTTGCGCCCAGGACTTGCGATCGTTGCTGTGGTCGTGCTCGTCGCCTGCGCGGCAGCGGCCCGCGCGCAAGCCTGGACCTGGAAAGACTCGCTCACGCTCTTGAGCCATTCGCTCGCCGCCGCCCCGCGATCGCCGACGCTGCACAACAACCTCGGCAACGAGTTGGCCTCGCGGGGCCAGGTCGAGGCCGCCGTGGACCATTACGAGCAGGTACTCGAGATCGTTCCTGACCTCATCGAAACGCGCTACAACCTGGGGATCATGCTGGTGCGCGCAAATCGTTTCGACGAGGCGATCGAGCACCTGCGGCAGGTGGTCAACAGAGGTGCCGCCCACGTGATCACGCCGCACAATCTGGCAACCGCTCATCACCACCTCGGGATCGCGCTTGGCCACCAAGGTCGTCGCGTCGATGCACTGGCGCACTTCGAGCAGGCCGCGAGTCGGCGCGCCGACTGGCCCGAACCGATGAACGCGGCGGCCTGGATCCTCGCCACGCATCCTGATCCGGCGGTCCGCCGGCCCCAGAAGGCCGTGATCTACGCCGAGCGGGCCGAGCAACTGACGCATCATGTCGATCCGGTGATTCTCGACACGCTTGCTGCGGCGTATGCCGCGGCAGGCCACTTTGATCTGGCGGCAGCCACTGCGCAGCGCGCTCTCGAACTGACAAAGGGACGCGAGGCTGACGGCCTGGCGCAGCGCATCGGCCTCCACCTGAAACGTTATCGTCAGGGACGGCCCGTCCTGGAGTTGCAATGAATCGCAGCGCGATGCGTCACCGATGACATCATCGGGTTCCAAGCGCCATGACGCCTGACGATCATTCGCTCCGTCGAAGAATTTGAATGAATGACCGAACAGCAATGACCGTTGAGCAACCGGCGACGAGGCGGTGGCAAGGAAGGACGCCATGGTTTTGCCTGTCCGCAGTCGGAGTCTTGTCGATTCTGACATTCAACTTCGTTCAGAGGGGTAGCTCGCGATTCTACGAACTGGACGAAGGGGCGTGGATCTATTCCGGGTACTTCTACCATCTCGCGTTCCAGAAACGAGATCTGCAGTCACCGGATTGGAAACACCGGGATTGTCTGGATCATCCGCCCGTCGCGAAATACCTGTTCGGCGCGGTGGCGGCCTCTGACCACTATGTCGTAGATTCACCGGATTTGAAAGCGTGGTGGTTCGACAGCTGCTTTCACCTTGATCTGAAAACCATGACCGAAACTATACGGGCGGAGGTTCCCCAGTCGACGTTTGCCCGGGGTCGCCTGGTCTGCACGGCACTATTCGCGGCCTCGTGCATGGTGGTTTTCTGGATTGGCGCCGCGGTCTTTGCGCCCTGGACGGCCGCGCTGGCGGCGGTACTCCTGTCGGCCTGCCCGATCGTTCTGGATTCGTCGATATTGATTAGAGCCGAAGCCCCCTTCTGTCTGCTGCTCGTGCTCCTGGTCGCAGCACAAATCGGCTGGTTCAAGCATTGTGGCTGCGGCTTGCGGAAGATCTCATGGCGCGCGATCTGCATCGGCTTGTTGATTGCCTTTCTGGCCAACACGAAACTCAACGGGCTGCTCGGACTGCCTTGCGCCATGGTGGTGATCGCTGCCGGCCTCCTGACGCGGCGAACGCTTGCGACGAATGGCGAGGTTCTGACAAGACGACGTGCGCTCGCCGACGTGCTCGTGTCCGCTGCCCTGGTGACGGTCACCTTTCTGATTGCCGCCATCGCGATCAACCCCTCGCTCTACAGCGATCAGATCGAGTTCGTGAAGGGCATGTTCGAGCGTCGATGGAACCACCTGGAGTTCCAGACGAAGTATCTGTACCTGAACTCGCTGCCGACGCGGGCCCTGATGACGGCCGGCGTGGTTCGGGGCCTGTTTTTCGCCAACGACTGGCTGTTCGAATGGTGGTCCGTTCCGGGCCTGCTTTTCTTCTTTCTGCTCGGTGTCGGCGGCATGCCGGCCGCCTTCGCCCGCAACCGACGCGCCGCGCTCGTTGTCGTGGTCAACTTCGCCGTGTGGGGCAGCGCGACGGCCTGCACCTATCGGATGGACTGGAATCGATACCTCATGCCGCTCGTACCGTTCGTGATGTTGCTGAGCGCTGCGGGCGTGGTGCACGCTTTCTGGCTGTTTCGTAATCCGGGCCGAACGGTGCGCCGGTTCGCATGGGTGTTGTTCGCGGTCGCCGTAACGGCCGGTCTGACATGGGTTCAGGGTCGATGGACAATCGAGAACCATATGGATCCGGATCGAAAGCAACTGGTCGACGCCTATCGCGAGGCAGCCCGGCTGCGGCCGGATCGCGCCGGGGCATACATCAGGTACGCAGATGCGCTATTCGTTTTTCAAGGGAAACTCGACGAAGCCAAAGCGGCATCCAGGCAGGGACTGAAGCTGAATCCGAATTATGCGGAGGGTTACCAGACGCTCGGTGCGGCGCTGATCTCGGAGAATCGGCCCCGCGAAGCGCTGGATCACCTGCGCCAGTCTCTGGAACTCTCGCCCGAAAATTCCTACGCGTTAACGTCCTTGGCGGATGCCCTCTTGATGCTGGATGAACTCGAGGCTCAGGGCGGCCAACCGCCGGAAACGACGGCGCGGCTCGACGAAGCCATTCGCCTCTACCGTCATGCGGCCCGAGTGCATCCGGACGGACCGTACGCTTTGATGCGGCTGGCTCAGATCCTGGCGACCTATCCAAATTTGCAGTCGCGAAGACCCCGGGAGGCCATCGAGCTTGCCCGCAAAGCGTCGGCCAACATGGGAGGCGAAGACCCCGCGTTGCTGATGACGCTGGCGCTTGCGCACGCCTCCGGAGGACAATTCGACCTCGCGGTGGCCACCGCCGAAAAAGCCTTGGCGCTACTGAAGGGCTCTAGTGCGAACAGCGAGGTCGTCAAGCGCCTTCAAATGAGTCGAGATCGATTCAAACGGAAGCAGCCCCCGCTTCCCCCGGGGCCGTACCTGCACATGATCATGGGAAAGTAACGCCGTGCGGTTCCAGAGAAAGTGTTTGACAGGAGAAATCCATTTCGGAGTTGACAGGATTAACCGGATGGATCCGGGAGATCCACAGGATCTTCGAGAGCAAGAGAGCAGGGAAACACGAAATCGGAGTGGGACAAATTCCCTGATCTTCCGCGTTCCTGATTTCCTGATTTCCTGCTCTGGCCATCCTGTAAATCCTGTCAACTCTTAGATGTTTCGTGAACCGGCTATAATGGGCGTATGAATCCGCGCAGCCAGTTCCTGGCCGTCGGAATCCTGGCGAGCCTGTGCCTTAGCACACCACGCGGGGCGTGCTCGTCCCGAACCCTTCGGCCGAGCTGATCTATTTCACAGTTGACGGGACGGAAGCGGGCACCCCTCTGCTGCCGGGCTTCTCGAATCATTCGGTCTGGTCGGGGCTCGGCGTCGCGAGCAACGGGCGCGTATACGTTGCGGTCAGCAACCACCAGCAGCCGGAGGGCAACGTCGGGCTGTATCGCTACGACCCGGCCACCGACCAGATGGCGACCTTGGGAGACATCAAGGCCATCTCCTCCGCGGTCGGCAATTGGATGCCAGGCGAGAGCCAGCACAAGGTCCACACTTTCCTGATGGAGCACGCGGATGGTCACCTTTATTTCGCCTCGGACGACTACGATCCTTTGCCCTTCCTGCGCGGCGCCCATCTCTGCCGCATCGACCCGGTGACCAAGCTGGTCGAGGACTACAGCCAGACCACACCCTTCCTGATGAAGCAGGATCTCACAGTCATCGCGATCACCGGACAGAACGCCGAGCGCAGCGGCATCTTCATTGAGACCTACGGGATCAAGGGCATCGGCCTGAACCCGCTGGCGCCTGATCTGCTCTACGCGATGACGTATCCCGACGGCCACCTCATCAAACACCGCCTGTCGGATGGCAGCATGCAGGTGGTCAGCCAGTCGCAGCGGGTTTCGTATGCTTTCCACGTGAGCGACGTCGGCGACGTCTACTACTCGGATGTCGGCCAGAACTCTCAGACCCTCTACAAGTACGACGAGTCGACCGATTCGACCTCCGTCATCGCCTCGGGTCTACCGGGAGCACCGGACGGCGAGATCAGAGCGATCGCACCCACTGCCGACGGCCGCTACGTCTACTTCCTGCTGGCCGGTGCGCAGCAGGTCTACCGCCTCGATACCCAGCTCGATCAATTCACCTTCTTCGCGGACACCGGCGGCACCAACTGGTGGCGACTCTATAACCTTTCCCTGAGTCCGGATGAGCAGTCGCTCTACTTCGTGAGCAACAACAACCAGAGCACCATCCGCCGAATCGATGTGGCAACGCAGACCAGCAGCGCAGTGCTGGACGTCGACGCGCTGTTGGGTACCCACAATCTCTCCTTCGGCGGCGGGCTGCTCCTATGCATCGCCCTGAACCGCCGGGGACAACGTCGCTAGAGCGTTCCGAATCCAATCGTAGCGCTTTGAGCGTCGACGAAGCAAGCCTGGTGCGGATGGCAAAGCAGGCGATGTCGCAGTGCATCGGCGGTGCAGCACGAAAAAACCAGGCGCTGCTGCAGGCAGCTCAGAACGCTACGATTGAATTCGGACCGCTCTAGACCCGACGCGGATCAGCGCGATGGAAGCCGGTTATCGCAGGAGAAATTGCGATTCGCAACGCGATAGACGCGAGCGGATCTGACCATCAAATGTGAGTTACCGTTCTGGATTGACCGATCAAGGTGTGCGCTTCGGACATGCCGGTGCAGACCGAATCTGAGCTACTCCATGGCCCGCTTTGGGTCCAAACGGGTCCCTCGTCAACGGGCCTTCGTTAACGACTAACGAAGGCCTGACACCGTCGCTCGCCCGCGGGGCTCGGAATTCGTGGGGAAGGGCGTTATTCTGGTGCTCGATTGACCCGGCGGCGGAGTCGGGCGAATGTTATCTGGGGCGGCTTCAACAGCGGCTTGTCCGCTAAATGCCGGATAATCGTCAGCGACACCCGGAGATCTGCATGCCGCATAAGTTCGTCATGATGCCGCCCCAGAGCGACGGAACTCGTGCCTGGGCTGACCAAATTATAAAGACCATTCCCGACTACACCGTGGTCCTTCCCAAAACTGACGAAGAAGCTAAGAAAGAGCTGGACGGCGCGGATGCCGCGTTCGGTACGATTCCAGCCGACTCGCTAGCGGTTGCCGACAACCTGAAGTGGTTGCAGGCCCCTGCCGCGGCACCCCGGGCCGGCTACTACTACGACGAGTTGATCGCCCATCCCCTGCAGGTGACCAACTTTCGGGAGATCTACAACGATCACATGTCGATGTCCATCATGGGCTTCGTGCTCATGTTCGCTCGCGGCTTCCACGTCTACTTCCCGAACCAGATGCGGCGGGTGTGGGACCCGGCCAACCCCGACATCGTCCACCTGCCCGAGGCGACCGCCGTAATCATCGGCGTCGGTGGCATCGGCAGTGAGACGGTACACCATTGCCACCACTTCGGCATGAACGTAATCGGCGTTGACGCGCGGCGCGAGGATGTGCCGCACGGCGCCAACCGCCTGGTCCGGCCGGACAAGCTGAACGACGTCTTGCCCGAAGCTGACTTCGTCATCATGACCATCCCACACACGCCGTATACCGAAGGCCTGATGAATGCTGACAAGTTCAGACTGATGAAGAACTCGGCATACCTGATCAACGTCGGCCGCGGCCCGACCGTCAGACTCAACGATCTGGTCGAAGCGCTTCGTGCGGGCGAGATCGCGGGCGCCGGACTCGATGTCTATGAGCAGGAGCCGCTACCTTCCAACCATCCCCTTTGGGACATGCCCAACGTCATCCTCACGCCCCACACAGCTGGGTGCGGACCGTACCTGGAGGAGCGCCGCACGGAAGTACTGATGGACAACGCCCGCCGATTTGCCGCCGGTAAGCCGCTGCGTAACCTCGTCGATAAGGCAAACTGGTTCTAGCAGGACGCTGCAAAACTCGGTCGGCGCAAAAACGTGTTCCTGAGATTTTCAAAAGTTTCGCCTTCATCGCGTTTGGACTTGATCTGCGAAGCGAGAGCGGTAGTTTCAAATTGGGTAACAGTTTAGCCATCTGGAGGGGATCGAGTACTTCGACAGGTGGTCAGCTCAGGCACATCTGGTGGTAGGTGGCGAGTTCGCTGTCGCAATCGGCATTGACCTGCCCCCGTGAGTGACACCAGTTCCTATGTTAGCGTTTGCTCCTGCTCAGACATGGCCGGCAGACTCCGGGGCTACGCCCCTCCGTCTGCCGGCCATGTCTGAATCGCCTCGGGTGCGGGAGGCCGGTACCCCAGTGA
>CAUZBA010000103.1:0-9498 GCA_963577635.1 Phycisphaerae bacterium | reverse complement strand
GGGCTTCCTTTGCTCCGATCCAATAGGTATGGAACAGAAAGAACATCCCGATCCAGAGGATTGCCAAGCGGGTCCCGGCCATTTTCTGGCGGACGCTGGCGATCAGGCCCACCAGCGCCATGAGGAGTACGGGGGCAGTACAGCTGTACAGCAGAAACTCATAGTTCTGGCCCGGTGCCTGGACGCCGGCGGCCATGCCGTATTGGAGGAACAGTTCATCCATGAATTTCTTGGGGGCGTGCAGGAGCGTTTCGATTCCGAGAAACGGATAGAGAAACGTCGGTATGAGAAAAAACACCAGCGAAGGGACGATCAGGAACCATCCCACTTTCGTGCAGAACCTCTTGCGGGCTTCAGCCGAATCCGTTTTGAAAAGGGCCGCGAGGCATGTGTTCCCGCTCCACAGTTCGTGAACGGCAATGATAGTAAAGACGAGGGGAATGAAGTTGAAACGGGTCGCAATGGATAGTGCGATGAAAACACACGTCAGGAGCGTGTTTCGTCCCGATGGTTTGCGAGTGTCTCTGAGGTAGAAGTAGAAGGCGGCCGTGACGAAGAGCGTTCCCGGCATGTCCTCCTTGGCCGAAAGGGCGTAGTGGATCATCAGACCGTTAAGTGTGAGCAGGAACGTACCTGAAAGTGCCCACAACCTGTCCTGCGTCAGCCGAAGGGTTCGGTAAAAGAACAGGAGCAAGAGCGCAAAGAAACAGACGCTCATCAGGTGGCTTGCCACGAAACCGAAGCGATCCAGGGACAGGAGTCGCTCGGTGAGAAAGAAGGGTGAAAGCAGGATGGGACCGACCGGTGCCCGCCGCCAGTGGTACGTGCTGCCGTCCATGGCGGCAATTGATTTCGCGTTCAGCAGAATGCCGTAGCTGTCGAAGTAATCGATCTGCAGAACGAAGGCGGTCCAGAAGAGATAGGCGAATACGACAGCGATACCCGTCAGAATGGCGATCTGAAGTCGAGATCCCATCATGGTGAACGGCTTCTCCAACGGTTGCCGCATCACGCGACCCTTCGGGCCGCCCTGTTGCCCGACATGGCTGCGACGTGCGCGGCGCCGGGTGGCGCGGGCCGGGGCGGGTGGTCATGAGGCGGCACCGCGCCGTGATCGACCCGGCGCTACCGCCCGATCATCTCGGCCAGGCCTTTCGCCTGCTCTTTGCACCAGTCGTGTATCACCTGAACTTCATAGCCGATGCAGAAGTGTTTGATGCCCATCTTGAGGTACGGTTCGGCCTCCCGGTAGTCGCCGATCTCCACGCGCGGCTGGATGCCCATCTTCAGGGCAGTCTCGAACGTGTAGCGCTTGGCTTCCACGACTTTGGGATGTTCCCATTGCCCGGCCAGGCCAATGCTCATCGAATAGTCGCCGTAGCCGAACACGACCATGTCGATACCGCCGACTGAGAGAATTTCCTCAACTTGCTCGACGGCTGATTTCTTCTCGATCATCACGGCGACGACACACTGCTCCAGCGACTCGACGAAGTCGGGCGAGCCCGGGCTCACGACATAGCCGACGTCCCTTCTCATGCCGACACCGGCGATACCGCCGGCCTGCGGTGTTTCCGGTCGGGCCGCGGCGACGGCCGCGCGGGCGTCATCGGGTGATCGGATATCGGCGAACAGAAGATTCTGAATGCCCGATCCGACGGCCCGGGTCGCCAGGTAGGTCCTGGGCTCCTGTTCGATCTTGATCATCGACGACATATGGTCGAACAGATCCACCGCGCGTCCGAAATTTTCCAGACCGTGCAGGTCGTACGGGGCATAGGGGGCCTCGAACTCGACATAGTCCATCGCGCCGCTGTGGCCGATGACCTCGACCATCCCGGGCCAGATCGAATGGAGGTGGGTTCCGATGGACGGCTTGTCCTGATCCAGCCGTTCGCGAAGGACGTTTCTTCGTTTCAACGTAATCTCCTTTTAAACTTTCAGGTCACCAATCATCCGGGCACTGCGAGCCTTGACCATCAACGTCACCGCCTCGTTGTAGGGCGTTGGCACGCCAAGGGCCTGGCCCAGGCGCACGACGGCGCCGTTGTGCGAGTCTATCTCCGTGAGCCGTCCCGCTTCGACGTGCTGCAGCATTGACGGCTTCTCGGTGGCATTGCGGCACATGCGCTTGATCGACCCTGCCGGGTCTTCGTCGGCGAGCCTGACACCCTTTGCCCTCACCACGGCCAGCAGTTCGTCCAGGATCCTGTCCTGCAGCGCGTCTGCCGAAGGATCCCTCGAAAACTGGCTGCCGATCATACCGGTCAGCGCGGCGACCGGATTGACCGCGCAGGCCGCGACGAACTTGTTCCATATCACACCAGTGATGTTGTCAGAAACGGACGTTTCAAGGTCGGCCTGAACGAATGCGTCACGCAGCAGATTCACGCGCCGTGTCTCACCGTGCTGAAGTTCGCCAACCCAGGTAGTCCTGGCGACCGTATGCGTCACCCGCCCTGGCCCAGAGCCGCTGGCACTGTTGTAACTCACACCGCCGAGAACGCGTTCGGGGCTCAGCGCCTCCACCAGCGCCTCGACGTTGCCGATGCCGTTTTGAAAGGTGATTGCGTACCCATCCTGGGCGATGATCCGTCGAGCCAGATCAGCGGCCGCGACGGTGCCGCGCGTGTCCGCGTGAATGGACACGACGTCGGCTAACTCCTGTGCATGTTCGGGCGCACAGGCCGCCACGTTTGCGTGGAAATCGCCGCCCACGCCGTCAACACGCACGCCGTCACGATTGATGGCGTGGACGACGTCGGGGCGGATGTCGATCAACGTCACGTCATTGCCGGCACGTGCCAGGTGCGCACCGTACAGACACCCCATCGCACCGGCGCCGACGATCGCGAATTTCATGTTGCGTACGGCTCCATCGTTACATAATTGGCGTGGTGCTCCTCAGTCATGACAGTCCCAGCAGCGGCAGCGAATCCCGGTGGATCAGTGCTTCGATTTCCTCGGCCGGAATCTTCGGCATGGCCGTGCCCGCGACCACGTCGTTGACCTGGCGCAACCCGGTGATGGTCTGATCGAAAGTGATGATCGGCCAGTCGGTTCCAAACAGCAGTTTGTTCATGATGCCCGACTCGTGAAAGGCCGCCAGTGCCTGATAGCACCACCAGGGCCGCAGCATCGATCCAGAGATGTCGGCGTACACGTTGGCGTGTTTGCGTGTCATGACCATCGCGTCGGTGAACCATGGCAGTCCCACGTGTGCGAGGATGATCTTCAGATCCGGGAACTGCCGCGCGACCGGGTCGTAGAGCAGGGGATTGGCCCACTCCATGGGCGTGTTGGAAATGAAGTGAAAGGCGGCGTGCGTCAGGATCGGTAGACCCAGCGCCTCGGCCTTTCGGTGAATCCGCTCGGCCCGCGGGTCTGTCGGGTGGTAGTTCTGGTAGACCGGACTCATCTTGATCCCGCGCAGATCGAGCTCGTTCACGCATCGATCCATCTCTTCGAGCGCCCCGGGGTCGTTCGGGTCGATCGACATGAACCCGATGATCTTGTCCGGGTGCTGCCTGGCGTAGGCCGCGATCGAGTCGTTGGGCGTGCTCATCCGCAGCGCCTTCGAGTTGATGCCGAAGACGATGGACTTCTCGACACGTCCCATGGCGTCGTAATGACGCTCCGACGTGCCGTTCAGATCGATGCCGCTGCCGGCGTAATTCTTCTCGAAGCCGCCGCAGAACACGGGCCCCCACTGCTCGAGCGTGGACAGGTGTGAATGGACGTCAATGATCATTCGGCGGTCATCTTACTGCGCCGTGTCGGCCTCGTTCCAAACGCCCGGGCGTGGTCTGTTGCTTGCCAGGGATTCGGACGCCATTGTGACGGAGTGTCGAGGGAGACTCAATATCGCGCTACGGTGTTTCTGAAGCTTCGACTCGTAAGATTGATACTGTATAGTGATCCGGTTGCAGTTGTAACGGGAATCTCAACTCATGGCCCATTCCACCGCGACGATGGACCCGAACCAACTGCGGGCAGAGGAGATCTTCTGCCACCTGCCGCCCAACCGGGTGGGTGAAGCCGAGCGCCGATACATCAACGAGCTGTTCGAAGCGGGGTTCGGCAATTTTGAATCGGCGGACATGCTCGGTCGCTTCGAGAGCGCCTTCGCCGGGAAATTCGGCACGCGATTCGGCATCTCGATGAATTCGGGGTCCGGGACGCTTCTGTCCTGCCTGCTGGCCGCCGGTGTCGGGCCGGGTGACGAAGTGATCGCGCCCGTCTATGGCATGCCCGCCGGCGCGTTCGCGACGGTCCACGCCGGGGCCGTGCCGGTTCTTGGGGACATCGACGCGGACACCTTCAACATCGACCCTGCCGACGTCGAGCGTCGGATCTCGCCGCACACGAAGGCAATCATCGTGATCTGCCTCCACGGGCTGCCCGTGGCGTTCGACGAGATCATGGACCTTGCCCGCCGTCACGACCTGACGGTGATCGAAGACAACGCCCAGTGTTTCCTTTCCTACTACAAGGGCAGGCTCGTCGGCACGATTGGCCATGCGGCCAGCTTCAGCTTCCAGGGCTCCAAGCACATGACCAGCGCCGGCGACGGAGGAATCGTCATCACCAATGACGAGGCGTACGGCACCCGCATCCGCAAGGCCGCGGTGCACGGCTATCGCACGCTCACCGCGGAGCCCGGAAAGACGATGGTTCCACGTGACGAGCGGCAGGACTGGAGCTACGAGCGGTACGACAGCCTCGGCTACAACTTCCGCATGTCGGCGGCACAAGCCGCCTTCGGCCTCGCGCAACTCGAGCGCCTGGACTACCTGGTGGCGGCACGGCGTTACATTGCCGCGCGTTACGAGCAGGTGATTCGCGAGCAAGACTGCCGATGGCTCGTTCCGCCGGTCGTGCCGAAGGACATGACGCACTCCTACTTCATCTATGCGTGCAAGCTCGACGAAAAGGCGGTGGGCGTGGACTGGCGCACTTGGCGCCGCACGTTTATCGAAAAGGGCGGCGACGGTCTCTATGGAAGCGCGTTGCCGACGCACATGGAACCCATCTTCCGTTCGATGACCTGGCACGGCACCGTCGAGCGGGCTCCGAATTTCGATCCACGCTACCGTGGCAGCGTCAAGCAATACCCTGAAGGCGATTACCCGAACGTCGAGTCGATCTACAAGACCCTGTGCTGCTTCAAGACGAGCATGCAGACGATCGAGAGCGTCGAGAAGCAGGTCGACGCGCTTCGGGCGACGATCAGACACTATTCTTAGTTCGCAGGTTTCGCAGCGCAGGTCGGGTTCGACGGGATCGACATGATGGTGAAAAAAAATCCGCCACACCGGCATCGTCGTGACGGACATGGACAGGGCCCTGACCTTTTACCGCGATCTGTTGGGTCTGAATAATGTCGTGGCGGATCGGGTCATCGAGGGCCCGTTCCTGGAGACACTCACCGCCCTCGACGGCGGACGGGTCCGGATCGTCATGCTCGCCACCGACGAGGGACATAAGGTCGAACTGTTGCAATATCTCTCACACCGCTCGCCCGCCGCCGCCGCGGGCCGAAGCGTGCGATGTCGGCTGTTCGCACGTGGCCTTCACCGTGTCCGACCTCGACCGGATGTACGAGCAGATGACCGCCGAGGGGATCCACTTCAACCACCCGCCGCAGACCGACGAACTCGGCTACGCGAAAGTGGCGTATCTGCACGATTTTGACGGGTCGCTTGTCGAGATGGTCGAAATCGTCAATCCGCAGAACACTCCTTACACCTGATCGAGCCCGATACGCTGAAGTAAGTGACCGCCGCGGCTGTTCGCCGTGGCGGTCTGATTGTCGTGGCAATCACCTTCCTGCAACGCGGCCCTTATCGTCGGCAACGTGCTTCGCCAGGAAGTCTCGGATCGTGACGGCAATCCGGTCGCCATCTTCTTCGAGTGCGAAGTGGCCGGTATCCAGCAGGTGGAACTCAAGGTTCTTCAGGTCGCGCTTGTAGGGGTGGGCGCCCTCAGCGGGGGAAATGGGGTCGTTCCTGCCCCACACGATCAGCGTGGGCGGTTGATGATCGCGCAGATATTTCTGCCACTCGGGATATCGGCCGGGATTGCTGCCGTAATCATGGGAAAGGGCCAACTGTATCTCCTGATTGCCGGGGCGATCGAGCAGGCGCTGGTCGATGTGCCAGTTGTCCGGGCTGATTCGCTCGCCGGCACGAAACGACCAGGTCATACCCGAGCAGCAGATGCGCGCGATGGAGCGGGACAATACAATACGTGCACTCGAACTGGCGACCTGGAAGGTTGCCGGGCCGGGCGGCGCCGCGGAGCTGCTGGGGGTCAAGGCAACGACGTTGATGTCACGGATCAAGAAAATGCGCCTCAGCAAGCCCCAGGAATGACGGCGTCGGCGCTTGGCGATGGTCCCGGTTCAAGCAGAGAACTCACGAATGACAACCAGTTTCATTCAAGTCGGTAAAGCCGCCCCGAAGTTCACGCTGGCCGACCAGAACGGAAATCGGACATCGCTCACCGACCTGACAGGCCAATGGGTGGTCGTCTATTTCTACCCAAAGGATGACACGCCCGGATGCACAAAGGAAGCCTGCCAGTTCAGCGCCGCACTCAAGGCGTTTGATCGCCTCAGCGCCGTGGTGCTTGGTGTCAGTCCCGATGACGGTGAGAGCCATCGCAAGTTCATCTCGAAGTTCAAGCTCCGGATCACACTGCTTTGTGATCCTGATCGCAAGGTGATGGAGAAGTACGGTGCCTGGGGCACCAAAATCCTGTACGGCATAAAAACCGTCGGCGTCATTCGCAGCACGGTCGTGATCGACCCGCAGGGGAAGGTCGCACACCACTGGAAATCAGTCCGCGCCGACGGCCATGCGGAGCACGTGCGCCGCAAGCTGGAAGAGTTGCAAGCGAAATAGCGCCTGGAACGCCCACTCCAGGGCGCACCTCAATCCGCGCCCACCTGAATGGCAACGATGGTCTGGTCGTCGGTCGGACGCGCGCCGGCCTGATGAGACCGCAACGAATTCATGATCGAATCCACGATGCGCGACGGTTCGCCGGAGCACCCGGTCATGGCCGTTTCGATTCCCTCGACCCCGTACATGTTCCCGCCTGGGCCGTTGGCCTCCGAGATGCCGTCGGTATACAGCACGAGCGTCTGTCCGGGATCCAGTTGGATCGACGCATCCAAATAGGCGACATCGTCCGCAATGCCCAACGGGATGGCGCCCGCATCCTCGATGCGCACCGCCTCGCCCCCCGGCCCATACGACTGCTTCAGCAGCGGCGGCGGGTGGCCCGCTCGGCTGAATATCAGATGGCGGATCGCCGGTTCGGAAATCGCAAAGAACGCGGTCACGAACGAGTCGGAAATCCGCTTGGTCAACAGATGCCGGTTGGCGTACGTCAGGACGTCGGTCGGGTTTTGCGGAAGGCTCGGATACGTGTGAACGATGGAGTGCAGCATGGCCGCGACGACGGCCGCGGAGGGGCCGTGCCCCGAGGCGTCGGCGATAAGAATGCCCCACTGCTCGTTCGCCGGCTCAGCGCCACCGGCAGGCTCGATCGGCATGAAATCGTAAAGGTCGCCTCCCGCGATGTTGAACGTCTGATAGTGCGTGGCGATTCCCAGGCCCGGAATCTGCGGCATCCCCGAGGGCGACAGCGAACGCTAGATCGACGCGATCTGGTCGACCTCTCGATGAATCCAGCCGCTCGCTTCGCGTAGTTGCTTCGCGATCAGCACATTGCGCACTGTGCTGCCGACCAGATTCGCGCGCAGGATCGCCTCCTCCAACTGCTCGACGCTGAAGCTGTTTGCTTATTCCTCCAGCTCGATCGCCCAGTTGAGCGGCTGTCCGTCATCGAACAGCGGAATCGCCATCAATGACCTGTACGGCGCGAGCAGGTCACCCACGGCCTCGTCGTTCTCCAGGTGAAGATCGTGAAGAATCACGGGCCGCCCCGCCGCGACGATACTGGCCAGAACACCGCCGCGGTGCGCCTTCAACTCGTGCCACCTGGACCACGGATCGAATCCCTAGAGATTACCGTCGGCGAATTCCGAGAGAAATCGCGTGATCTTGTATTCCCCGGCGGCCAGGCCGCGTGTCGACAACGACAGGTAGGCGTTGAAGCTCCGCACGCGCCGAAATCCCTCCGCAAAGACACGCAGGACATCCTGCGGGTCATGGGCCCGACTCATATTTTCGACAAGATCTATCATCAGGCCGACACCCTTGTGGCCCGAAAAATCCACGGCCGTGGCGATCGACCGATCGATGGTCACGTTGTCAGGATGTCCGCTCGTCATCAACTACAAGTTACAAGTGTAACGTGTGGTCGTGCAATGCCGTACTTAGAGCCCCTAACAGAATGGTATTTGGTTTCGGCCGGCTGCGACAGCGCGTGGCTGCGTCGGCCTGCATCGGAGGCCAATAGGATGGCCGCCTGCTTCGGCCTCCTTGCCACACTTGTCCTCGCGCGCCCTCGGACCGACAATCCCATTCTGTTAGGGACTCTTAATCTCTTCTGGAGTCTCGCCATGCCGCACGGAAACGAAGTGCCCGCCACCGGAACAACCCACGACCACTGGGACCGGGAATTCCGCCGGTTCGTCACGCTGGGAGAAAGCACGACGGCCGGGGGCTGGTCGACCGTGCGCGATCGCTGCTGGGCAAACGTGCTCACCGAACTGATCAACGACTTTCAGCGGGTGCCCGTGGAACTGATAAACGTCGGCATCGGCGCCAACGTCATCAGCACAAAGAGTCCCTGCTACCCGCACAGCGGCAAGCCCGCGGCAAGTGAACGGATCGACAAGCACGTGATCGCCCACGAGCCCGACCTGCTCGTGATCTCGTACGGCCTGAACGATGCCCGCGGCGGCACGCCAATCGACCTGTTCTGCGCCGAGTTGCTTCGCCTCGTCGAGCGCGTGCGCGAACGGATTCAACCTCTCATCGTGCTTCCGGGTCCCTATTACATGAACAATTTTTCATTTGGTATTCACTTCGATCACGGATCGCTTGATCTCTTCTACCGGTACAACGACGCGATCCGGCGCCTCGCTGAATTAAACGACTGCCTGTTCGCCGACCTGTTGGCGGCATACGGCGAGACCGACTGGCTGGTCCACGGCGACGGCGTGCATGCCAACGACCTGGGCCACCGGATCGTCGCCAACAGGATCTTCGAGGTCCTCGCGTCGAACTGCTCGGGGCTTGCGCTGGAGACGAAGCACCTGGAACGGCACATCCCGCCCTGGCGCGACGAATCGACTCTGCGCCGGGACTTCGATCACGAGTCGCCGCAGGCGCGCCCGACCGGATCGTCGCACGCGTGATATTGGCGGTCTGGAGCGGTTTAACTCTAATTGAAGCGTCCTGAGCTGGCTGCACCTGCGCCTGGCTTTGTCGTGCTGCATCGACGACCCGCAGCGGGGTCGCCTGCTTCGCCCTCCGCGCCAGGCTTGCCTCGCCGACGCTCAAAACGCTACACCCAAAGTTA
>CAUZBA010000102.1:0-9627 GCA_963577635.1 Phycisphaerae bacterium | reverse complement strand
ATCAGGAGCAGGCCGCGGCGCGTCTCTCGGGCGCCAAGTGGCCGCGGGTGGACGTTTGAGCGAACGGCACGCGATGTCGATGCCGTGAGCAAGGGTCGAGTCTCCAAGAACAGATCGCGTCACCACACCTTTGACTGAGCAATTATCCGCCACGTCGGACGACAAGGCAAAGAATGTCCTACTTTGCCGTGGATACCAGGCGGCCGCGCAGATGTGTTGAGATCGCGTCGAGGATCACCACGACGACCAGCAGCATGATGAGACAGGCGAGTGCCGCGGGAAAATTGCGCCACGCGAAGAACTGGCTGAACCAGTAGCCGATACCGCCGGCGCCGACGATCCCCAGGACACTGGCCGCGCGGACGTTGTACTCGAACATGAAAATACAGGAGCTGAGAACCGCGGGCTTCGACGCAGGCCAGACGCCGAACAGAAACTTCTGCATGCCACTGGCGCCGATCTCCGCCAGGGCGTCGGGCGGGCCCGGCTCGACCGCTTCGTAATGTTCATAGAAGAACTTGGTCAGATAGCCGATCGAGTAGGCGGTCAGAGCCAGAACGCCAGCCAGAGGTCCGAGGCCCACCGCAGCCACGAAAAAGAGGGCCCAGATCAGTGAGGGCACCGTGCGCACGCCGTTCAGAAAAAAACGCACGACGTGGCGCATGCGCTTCGGCCCCACGTTCTTCGCCGCCAGGGCCGCCATCGGCCACGAGATCAGGATGCCGAGCGTCGTGCCGATCAATGACATGCCGAGCGTCTCGAGCACGGCGCGCCCCAGCTTGAGCCACGGAATTTCGGTCACCTGCTCGACCGAATCGGGCACCAGGCCGGCCAGAAATGTCGCGAGTCCAGTACCGATGCCCTCGAACTGTCGTGAACCGATGTTCAGTGACTTTAGAGCCAGGACGTACACGGCCGTGATCGCCACCATGGCGGCGGCGAACGCCCACGGCCTGGTCCACGGCGCTCGGGCCTCGGGCCGGTCGTTTCGGTGCGGCGGCCCGACGTTCACGGTGTCGGCAGCGGTGCCGGTCACCTGAAACGGCCGGCTGCCGTTACGCGTGCTGTCGAACACCATCCGGCCGGTGTCCAGGCCGATGATGCGATCCGAGTACGCATCGGCCAGAGTCCAATCGTGCAGAACACTGATGCGCGTCAGGTTGTGCTGGCGACCCAGGTCGCCGAGCAGCGCCATAATGTCGCGCGCCGCCGATTCGTCGAGCGAAGCCACCGGCTCATCGGCGAGAAGAATCTCGGGGTTCTGCATCAGCGACCGGGCGATGGCCACGCGCTGCTGCTGGCCGCCGCTGAGATTTCCGACGGGCAGGTGGGCGCGATCCTTCAATCCCACGCGTTCGAGCAGCTGCCAGGCGTGGTGGTTTTCAGCCCGCGGATACCCGAGAAGCGTGCGCCAAAGAGAAAGGCGCCCCAGGGCGCCGTCCAGGACGTTCTGCAGGGCGGTGCGCCGGACCACCAGGCGCATGTCCTGGTGGATGGTCGACACGCGCTGCCTGTTCACCTCGATGCGCCCGCATGACGGCGTAATGCGGCCCGACAGACACCCCAGCAGAGTCGTCTTCCCGCTACCTGACGCCCCCATGATCGCCACGTGCTGGCCGCGTCGTACCTGAAGGTCGACGCCGCATAGCGCCGCGACGGCCCCCGTCCGGCGGTTGCCTTCGTAGGTCTTGCACAAGCCGTGAACGTCTATCGCCAGGGCGTATTCGTCGGCGCCGGGCGCAACGTCCCGCGGATCCGTGGACTGCAAGCCGTCGGTTCCCCGCCCATGATGTGTCGTGTATGCGGCGGACATCGGCGTGGTCACTTGACGAACTTTTCGACCGGGATGCCCACGTACTTCAGCGCCTCGACGGTCGCGGCGACATGCTCCTGCTCGTCAACCTGCGTCAGAGATTTGGCGCCGTAGACATCGGCGAGGAGCTCGGGTTGCTCACGACTCATCTTCAACAGGGCTGACTTGATTCGTTGCTTCAGGTCGGTGCTCAGGCTCCGTCGCACGCAGATCAGATGCGTCGGAACTCCGGGTGTGCGGGCCAGGATGCGTAACCGGTCGCGCTGCGCCTTTTCCAGGTAAACGTCGGCGCGTTCGCCCTCCATCGTGTAATAGCTGACGGCGCAAACGTCGCTGCGCCCGTCGAGGACCTGCTGCAATGCCTGGGTGTAACCGCCGGCATAGGCCACCGACTTGAATGCCTGGTTCGGATCCTGGCCGGCCTTCATCAGCCCTTCGTTCACCAGGCGACGCACCGCCATCAGGTAGCCCGATGTGCTGATCTCGCTGGTAAACGCGATGCGCAGATCCGCGGCGTTGCGGACCAGATCGTCGATCGACTTCAGCGGGCTGTCCCGGGCCACGACGAGGATCGAGTCGTAGTCGGTGCGCGCTTTGCCCGAAGAATCCTTGCGGACTTCGGCGACCAGAATTTCAACGTCGCCGTCGCGCCGGGCAAGAACGAACGCGAGCGAGTCGAGATAGGCGACGTCCGCCTTGCCGCTGACCAGCGCCTGCACGGCCATCGAGTACTTCAGCGGCACGTCGCGGGTCACCGGAATCTGAAGCTGGCCGGAGAGAAATTTCGCCGCGCTGGCGGCGTGTTCCTCGATCTTCTGCGGATCCTTCTGTTTCTGAAAGACGAAGACCAGATCGGCCGGATCGGAGGTAGTGCTCGATGCCCCGTCGCACCCCAGCAGAGCCGCCATGACGCACGCAACGACACCGACGAGCCCGGGACCCGAGAACCACCACACGTCGCCGAATCTCCGCGGCGCTGCAACCTCTGGCTGCAATGACTTGTTCATCAGTGCTTTCTCAGCCGTTCCGAATCAACCGTTCATTTCAACGTAACGACGGATCACCCAGACCGTTCCAGTAGCCGTTGTCCTTCACCCCGTCACCATCGAGATCGTCGATCTGATCGATGGCCACGCTCGCCGCGTGCCCGTCGGCGAAGGTAAACGACGGCGGGAATCCGCCACGATCGGGGGGGAACGACCGCCACCGATAGGTCTGCTGCGTGCCGTTTGGTTCGTCGACGCTTGACCCCGGATAATAGGCACGCCCGTCGGGATGGGCCTTGCGGGCGGAGGTCAGCGGCGGGTCGAGAACATAGACCGCCTCGCCACCGTCGCCTGGATCGGCCGACGAATTGCCGCCGCGCGACCCGGCCGTGTCGCCAACGACGACCGTGCGACCGGGGGCCTGGACGTTCACGACGTTACGGGCGTGAAAGACGGGATTGAACCTCGAATTGCCCAGGTACTGAAAGTTGTAACCGTAACCTCCATAGCCGATGCTCGGGTCGTGGGCGAACGGTTTCTGGAAATTGGTCGCCAGTTCCCGCTCTGTCAGCATCGGGTTGAGAAAGGCGTCCGGGTCTGCGACATATTGAAAAACATAGTCCGGCCAGCGCGGCCGGTTGCTGAAACCCGGCCATGGCCCGGCCTTCGGGGAGGAGTGTTTCGGGTAGTATCCGTCCTCATCGTTGTTGTACGCGGTCACGGCGATGCCCATCTGGCGCAGGTTGCTCAGGTCGGCCGCGACCTTCGCGGCCATACGAGCCCGGGCCAGCGACGGGATAATGATGCCAATAAGCAGCGTGATGATGGAGATGACGACGAGCAGCTCGATCAGGGCAAAGCCGACGTCGCGCGAAGCGCAACCGAATGTCCGCAAAGAGAAGCCGCCACACGCGGCGCGTGTCTCCATCCGATGCCCACACCTAACTCGAATTGAGAACCTGGACTACTTGATCGAATCCTGTCCGGCACGACACCCTGAACATCCCGATCTTACATATGCCGTCGTAGAGTGTGCGGTCGATCAACCGGCGACCAGCGAAACCACATCCGCATACTTCTATTTTAGAACCATTCTAAAGTATTGAGACTGATTCTCAATCTCATTTAGACCTACTCTAATCGCACCATGGGCCACTGTCAAGCCGCGAGCGCGAAGTTTGGAGGAAAATGTTCGAGTAACCCGCGGCTTTAGCAGGACGCTGAAAAACTCGGTCGGCGCAAAAACATGTACCTGAGATTTTCGGAAGTTTCGCCTTCAACGCGTTCGGACTCGATCTGCGAAGCGAGAGGGGTAGTTTCAGATTGGGGATTCTTGGGCGAATTCAAGAATCCGGGGTTTTGCAGCGTCCTGTTAGAGCGGTTTCAATCCAAGCGTAGCGTCCTGAACTGGCTGCAGCTGCGCCTGGCTTTGTCGTGCTGCATCGACGACCCACGGCGGGGTCGCCTGCTTCGCCCTCCGCGACAGGCTTGATTCGCCGACGCTCAAAACGCTACGTTTGGATTGAAAACGCTCTACGCCCGGCTCGCCACACGCGGCCACCCGCGTTTGACGGATTTCAGACCCTGCGGGGGCACGGGTCCACGGACATGACATGGGCCGCGGCCTCACCCATGAGCCGCAGGGCGTACTCGATCCGCTCGAGCGATTCGAACCCGTAGGACAGGCGAAGTTGTCGTCCGCCGGCATCGACCAGTTCCCCGTCGCGGTGCACGCAGTATTCACCGGGCAAGTACAACACGCGAGGACGCGGGGACCCGTCCGCGGAATCGAGCGCCGGATCCCCCGTCGTTCGCGTCAGGACCTTGAAAAACGCCGACTCCTCCCGCGTGTCAACCCCGTCGAACGTGAGATAGAAGTAGAACCCCGCCTGCCCGCCGCAAACGTCGCGTAGGTAGCGGCCGAGGTATTTATCGATCCAGACTCGCATGGCGATCGCCTTGCGGCGGTAGCCGGCGTTGACGCGCTCGAGCTGCTCGTCGACGTGATCGTTGAGCAGACACGAGGCGATTTCCTGATTCGCCAGCGGCGCGCTGAACCCGGTATCCGAGACGTTCTGTACAAGGGCATCCATGAATGGCCCGTCGGGGCCGATCACGTAACCGGCACGCAGCGCCGGGGCCAGAATCTTCGAGAGCGTGCCCAGCTCGTACGCGATCCCGTCCCGGTCGGTGAGAAGCGCCGATTCGGGCTTCGCCACGGCAGGATCGTGGATCAGCAGCTCGTACGCCGCATCCAGCAGCAAGGGAATCTTCCGTCCCAGACGGCGAGACAGGTCGCTCACGATCCGGACAAGCTCGCGCCGCCGCGCCGTGGACGTGATCGTGCACGTCGGATTGGAAACCGTCACGACGTATACGAAGCTGATCTGCTGCGCCGCACGGCCCAGATCGGCGAGCTTCTTCTCGAGGCGGGCCGTGTCGATCCCCTCAGCATCCTCGGGCACGGTCAGAAGCGAGAAACCGGCGCGCTGAAGCACGTCACCATATATGTAGTAGAGAGGGTCGCTCGTAACGACCAGGCCCGGCCGAATAACCTGCGCGACGGCCTGCATAAGACTTGTGGCGCCACTGACGCCCACGACGATCCTCTTGGTGTCGAGAAACTGTGATGTGAACCCGCCGATCCGGCGCTTCACATAGAACCGCCGGATCGCGGCGACGAGGTTCGGCGAACCGGCCGGGCCCCCGTAGTTGAACGGGGCCTTGTGTCGATCGCTGCGGTCGATGACCTCGCCCAGCGCGTCGCGGATCCAGTGATGCGGAATCGCCTGCTCGCTGACGTAACCCATCCCGAGATTGATGTCCACGCCCTCGCGGAAATCGTCGGCAAACGCCGCCATCATCCGGTTCACCGGCGAGGGTGTGGTTGAGGCACTGCCGTACGGGGAAAGGTTTATTTCGTCCATCGCGGTGTGGCTCGCTACCCAGGATCTGAAATGTTACACGGGCATTCTTGCAGCGAATACGTTTAGGCACGAAGGCATGAATGTGTGAATGCTCAATTTTCAAAACAAGAAGCGACGAAGGGGCCGTCGCGACTGTCATCGCGACCGAAGAGCCCGCAACGGGATGTCTTTTCGAAACCTGGAAGATCAACGAAAACATAAAGAAGCAAGACCCAAGCCGACCAACTCCCGAACCGCCACCCTTCGTCGCTTCGTCGCTTCGTGCCTACGTGCCTTCGTGCCTTTGTGCCTCTCCCACAGTCACCAGCGCCTCCGAGACCGGTCCCTGGCTGACGCCGTCGATTCTGATCTCCGCGGTCATCAGGCGGCGCATCGCGCCGGTCTTTTCCGGGGCGTTGGCGATCAGCTTCAATGAGCCGCGCCGGCCCGCGTCCAGCGTCACCTTGGTGAAGCCGTCATCCGCGCTCCAGCCGGGCGGCACAGCCAGCCGCGCTTCGAACACGGCCTTACGTTCAAGGTTGTTGCGCAGCAGCAGTTCGTATTCCACCTTGCCGCCCGGTTCGACGTCGGCCAGGTAGGGCAGCAGACGGGCCCAGAACAGATCCACGTGCTGGTCGGCCGGTTCGGCCACGAGTTTCTTGAAGACCCGCTCCTTGCGCGCGACGAAGTCCGCGTATTCGTCCAGGACTTTCTTGTCGCATGAAAAGACATCCATGTGGCCGGGGCAGATCAACTCCGGGTTGACGCGGCGCATCACGTCCACGCACCGGCGGTGCATGTCCAGCTGAAAGCTGTTGCGCAGGACCGTCGTTTGGTACGGCTTCGACTTGACCGCGCCGGACACCACGACGGGTTCGTAGAAGAAGTTGTCTCCCGTGAACGCGACCTTCCGCCCGTCGATCTCGGCGGCGAGCACCGAGTGATACTCCGTCTGCCCCGGGGCGAAATGGATCTCGAATCCATACTCTTCCCAGTCGAAGCGGTCGCCGTCGGCCAGGACCTTGTCGAAGCTGATCGGCTTCGGAAAGCAGCACGGCGTCGACGCCCACGCGGCCGGGTCGGCCAGGACCTGCGCCACCTGGTCGAGCGCGAACGCCTTCGTTCCGTAGTGCCGCTGCAGGTGAGGAATCCCGCACGTGTGGTCGTCGTGGATGTGCGTCGGCACGACCAGGTCGAACGACGTGACGCCGTGGTCGCGCTTCAGCTCCTTGAGGTGGTGCTCTACGAAGCGCATCGATTCCCAACCCTCGTGATCGGCATAAACGAGCATGTGCGCCCTGTGGGCGTGGCCGTAGTCGATGAACATCGCCTTACCGGATTCGGACAGCAGGACATAGAAGAACGAGCAGGTCCAGTTCCCGCCCCACAGCAGGTGCTCGGAGAGCGGCACAAACTTCGGTTCGGGCAGGTAGAGCGGCGCTGGGGTCGGCACGGTCCCCGCAACCCGCAGGCCCTGGCTCAGTGACCAGAGTTCCTCCAGCCGCCGCTCGAGCCGGCCGATGTCGGCCACCGGTTCGTCTATCTCGTCTCCGTGCGTGGGATACACGCGACAACGGCCGACCGGCCACGTCCTGCCGGCGACGGCCTCGCCGGTCAAACAGTCGCGCAGCGTCTGGATTGATTGCAGCGTGAAATATGCCCCGATCATGTCGCCATAGAAATATTCCATTGCGTGAAGCTGGTAGAGTACGCCACCACGGTTCATCAGGTCGCCGCTGAAGACGGTGAGCGTCCCGTCGATCTCGGCTAGCAGTGCGACCGATCCCTGCGTGTGACCCTTTGCGGGCAGGACAAAGAACTCGTGGCCGCGCCACTGAAACGTCTCGTAATCGTCGAGTGTCCGCGCCACGGGAATGTCGCTGCCGACCGTGAAAAACGTGTTGCGGTCGTTGTAGTTGTCGTAGACGCGCCGGCTCTGCCAGTAATCCTCGGCCCGGTCAAACAGGTGGCGCTCGTATTCCGGCACCGCGATCTTCGCGCCGCCCTCGGCCAGCTTCGCGCTGCCCCAGCACTGATCGCGGTGGTGGTGCGTGTGTAGAATCCATTCCACTTTCGAGCAGCCGATCTCTCCGATGTGCTCGGCGACCGCCCCCGAACCCGCATCAATCAGCAGGGCGGCATCACCGTCCTTGATGACGTAGACGTTGCAGGTGTCTTCAAAGAGGAACAGGTGTTCCGAAAGCTGTTTGAAATGGCTCATGGGTGTCACGACTCCTCACGTCTTTGCACGGTACGTGGCCCGCGCTTCTGACCAGGAAAACTTCCTCGCCACAGAGGTCACAGAGGACACACAGAGGGCTCTGGTGTGGCCGATTTGCGACGACTATAACTCGAATTCTCAGGAACGTGGCAGCACCGGCTTCACCGGTGCCAGGCCACACATCCTTTCTGCGTCCTCTGTGTCGGATGTGGCGCAATTCTCCCGCGTGATGCGGCGTTACGGCCTTGACAAATCGCCCATTTTCAGCTAGTTTGATGTGCGCATTTCAGATCTGAAAGAGAATGATTCGCGAGCAGCGATGGCGCCAGTAGGGCGACGCACTTTCGGATGGAGAATACTTCTTGAGCACGGTAACACGGCGATAGCGCAGAAAGGCCCGGCGGACACGCCGCATGCAACACCGCCGCACCGCACGCCAGCGCGCCACCGAGCCCGTCGTCCTCGAACCGCTGGAGCGGCGTCTGCTTTTCACCGCTGCGGTGATTACCAGTGTCAACCCCCTGGCCAACAGCCACACGGCGCCGGTGGGGACGGATATCACCGCGACCTACGACCAGAACATCGATGGCGGCATGGTCAACGATCAGACGTTCGCCGTGCACGCGATGTTCACAGGACAGATCGTTGATCCGCCGCACGGAAACGCGATTTCGGTCGTCGGCGACACGATCACGTTCAACGGGGATAACGACTTCAAGCCGGGCGAGACGGCCCACGTCATCGCGACGGCGGAGATCGAGAACTTGCTGGCGGAGCCGTCGCAGAGGCGCGTGTGGGAGTTTCGCACTATGGCGTCTGGCAGCAGTAGCGACTTCTCGGACAGCGGTCAGAGCCTGGGCAATCATCGCAGCGACAGCGTGGCCCTCGGCGATCTTGACCGAGACGGTGACCTCGACGCGCTTACCGCCGGCGGGCGCGTCTGGTTCAACGACGGTACCGGCAGTTTCAAAGACAGTAGCCAGAATCTCAGCACCACATTCGGCCAGCACGTCGCGCTCGGTGATCTGGACAGCGACGGCGATCTGGACGCCTTCGTAGTCAGAAGTCAGAGCCAGGGTAGCCTTGTATTGCTCAACAATGGTACCGGCCACTTCGCAGACAGCGGCCAGAACCTGGGCGATCACACCAGCTTTGACCTGGCGGTTGGCGACCTGGATGGTGATGGCGACCTCGACACGTTGGTCGCGAATATCAAGGGCAACCGCGTGTGGATCAACGATGGTTCTGGCAACTTCGTCGACAGCAATCAGGCGATCGGCTTCTACCATTCAAGCCGAGTCAATCTTTGCCGGGATGCTGTCACCCGGGTTGATCTGATCTTCATCAAACCACACCCGCACATCGTCCAACTTCAGCCGGTTGGCGATATCTCGGGCGATGTCGTTGTCCGCGCTGCTGTGGCTCAGGAAGACATCGAATTCAAAATCGTCCGCCATGCCCCACCCTCTTCGAACGAACATGAACGATCCAGGCTGGTGGTGATACCATCAGTGTACCGCACCCGCGTGCTAGCACGGATTTCCGCCATCGAGGAGGTCGAAAGAGGGGTCGGTCCCGAACGCCGTGAACTTAAGCTGCAACGTGTTTGATTCCAAGGTCTTGTCGCAGCTTTTGACGCGATTGGGTCATGTATGTGTAACAATCCTTCGGGCGTTTGATGACATGAGGTTCGTCACGGTT